>QNAD01000428.1 GCA_003641345.1 Candidatus Zixiibacteriota bacterium
CCAGGTTTAGTGCTTTAAGAGCTTTTTTTAGAAATTTTGAATTTCGTTTCATATATTATCAAAAGTAAATTATTTGATGTTATTTATGAAAAAATTGGAATCAATTCAACTTAAATTTTAAACAAGATTATTGAGTCTTAGTAGGGCTGGATCCCTCCGTTTACTGACTCCGGCCACCTGGTTTAATTTCAACATCAGAAATATAATAGCTGACCAAATCATAAGGGGTCACATCAAAAGCTGGGGAATAAGTATTTGTATTACTGGGAGCTGTTTGTTTACCAAACCCATTTATAATTTCATCAGAAGACCTCAACTCAATTTCAATTTTAGAACCATCAGAAATATTTTCATCAAAAGTCGAATACGGTGCCGCCACATAAAATGGGATATTATGTTCTTTGGCTAATACTGCAACAGAATAAGTTCCTATCTTATTGGCAAAGTCACCATTTTTAGCAATCCTGTCAGCTCCTACAATGATATGGTCAATTTTACCCTGACTCATTACCATCCCTGCCATATTATCACAAATAAGCGTTACAGGGATATTCTCTTGTTGTAATTCCCAAACTGTCAAACGTGAGCCTTGCAATAGCGGTCTGGTTTCATCCGCAAAAACATGGAGTTTTTTCCCTTGATCACGGCAAGTATAAATTACGCCCAGAGCCGTACCTATCCCTCCCGTTGCCAAAGCACCGGCATTACAATGGGTGAGAACAGTATCACCATCTTTAATTAATGAAGAACCATTCTTCCCGATTTTTTTGCATAGAAGCTCATCCTCTTTGTGAATTGCAATAGCTTCAACCCATAAAATTTCTGTTGCCTCATCTATATTTTGAAAAGTGTTTGAATTAAATTTTTGAAGCATTCTATCTATTGCCCAAAATAGGTTTACCGCTGTGGGTCTTGAGGCTTTTAATTGTTCAGCCAAAGAATTAACAAATTCAGCATCAAACCGTTTTTCATTTTCAACAGCAAGAGCCAATCCATAAGCCGCCGCAATTCCTATGGCAGGAGCTCCTCTAACTTCCAATCTTTTAATTGCTCTTATAACCGATTCGATATCAGTGAGAGTTTCATAGATTAACTCAACCGGCAATCTGGTTTGATCAATAATTCTTATGCCGTTGGGGATTTTTTCTATAGTTTTGAAATTCATCTTACTCCCCTATCATTTGCACAACCAAGATTCTTTGCCGTGAACGATTATCAAATTCAAGAAAAACGACCTGTTGCCATGTTCCTAAAGTAAGGCATTTACTAACAAAAGGGATTGTAATATCCGGACCAATCAAAGCTGACCGAAGATGAGAAAATCCGTTGCCGTCATGCCATGTGTCATCATGATGATAATTTCTATCCGATGGAATCAGTTTTTCCAATAATTCAGGAACATCTTTTAATAGCCCCGGTTCATATTCAATAGTTGTTAATCCGGCTGTTGAGCCAGGCACAAAAACTGTAACAGTACCGGAATTAATATCAGATGAATTAACAATTTGGCTAATATCTTCAGTAATATCAATTATATCACCTGACCCGGTAGAAGTTAGTTTAATTTCAGAAGTTTGAATCATTTTATTTATATAGAAACCTTTTAATTTTTTTTGTAGATGTTTTTTCCAATTCATTGAGTTGAACAGAAAAATTAGTAATACGTTTATAATCTGCCATTTGAGAGTTTGCACCAGCAACAACAAGCTTAAATATTTCTTTTAATTTATCCATATCCGGATTTTGCAAATCTATGTCATGTTGATTTTTTACTTCTTCGATATCAGGAACAATAATAGCCAATACATCTTCCCCCTGTTTACCTTCTTTTTTTCTACCATAGACAATTGTTTCCAATATTAAATCAGAATCATGTAGTTTTTCTTCTATTTCCTCCGGATAAATATTTTTACCTGCGGCTGAAATAATAAGATTTTTAGCCCTACCGGTAATCCATAACTGCTCTTTTTTGAATTTCCCCAAATCCCCGGTATAAAGCCAACCATCTTTAACAAGCTCATTTGTTTTTTCAATATTATTTCGATAACCTTTGGTGATACTTCCACCTCTGGCTTTAATTTCACCAACACCGGAACTATCCGGATTATCAATTTTTATTTCTACATTAGACAAAGGTCTCCCGACCGAGCCAAAATATATTTCCGTAGGACTCTGAGCAGTTAATACCGGCGATGTTTCTGTCAAACCATATCCCTGAATCATCGTAAAACCGATATTATTGAAAAAACGAGCTATTTTCAAAGGAAGTGCGGCTCCTCCTGAAACAAACATTCTAATTGAGCTTAATCCGGTTTTTTCTCTCAAAGATAAAAAGAGATTGTCTCCAAATTTCTTACCAACCTTCTGTCCAGTTGCTGACAATGAATAAAGAGTTTTGAATATAATACGTTTTGATAAAGGGGCTTTATGAATAGCTTTATTGATTGAATGATACATCTTTTCAAATAAAAGTGGAACTCCAATCATAATGGTAACATTGTTTCTTTCGATATCTTCCAATATTTCCTTGGACTTCAAAGAACGAGCAAATATAATTGTTCCACCAAGATAAAACGGAGTCAAAAATCC
>QNAD01000429.1 GCA_003641345.1 Candidatus Zixiibacteriota bacterium
AAAGGCAATGAGTGTAGAATTTGCCAACCGTGTTTTGAAGTCGGTGCCATACACCATTTCGTTGATAAAAACCTGTGCCAGCGATTTGGTGATTTCCGCCTCAAAATGCTGACGGTTGCCATCGTAATAAATAAAAATCTTATTGCCAATAATTTGTGTAACGCCACCAATATTATATTGTAAATTGCCGGAAACCAACCCGATATTTGATTGTCGAAAATCCGTTAGTTTGTTATATACCAGCACAATGATTCGTTGCTGTAAATCGTATTGAAAGAAATAAGCCAACTCGGGCAGTTTTTTTTGTGCTACGGTAACGGCTTCCTGTGCCAGTGCTTCGCCATTTTGATAAAAATATATATCTACCTTCGACAGACGGTAATATTGCCACACAAAATTATTGTATTGTATCCGATTTTTCCCAAAATTCATCTGTAGCCCGTTATAGAACTGGGAAAATCCTGTAATGGAAACCAATAGAAATACCGATAGAAGTATTTTTTTCAAAATATCGAATTTAAAATACAAAGATACATTAAAAATATCTTTTCGCGATTTTCTTTTTATGACTTATCATAGCCGGAATTTATAATCCTGATGGAAGTAGTTTGTGTCATTACTAATCATAAAACTCATAGGTGAATTTTGTGCTTATATAGTTTGATCTTCCTCTTCCAAAAACTCCCGGTTCAAGTTCGTATTGTTGCCCCATTTTATAAGATATCTCTTCAATCATAAAGTTGTTTTCATCATATTTATATTCTTTCAGGTCGGCAATAACATTATTGGATAAATCAATTGTTTCATCCTTAACTCTTCTTTTTTTATCATCAAAAGTTGTTTTAATAAGGTAGCTGTTACCTATTTGTTGCATGATGAGTTCCCCCTCGTTATCATATTCAAATGTTATTCTCTTCAGTAATTTTTCGTGTCTGTTGTAGTGCGATTCCTTTGTTATTTGACCTTTTTTATTATATTCAAAAGTCTTTTTAATTATAAATTCCCCACCTTCACCGTGTTCTGTCGTGCTAATTATTTGATTCTCGCTATTGTAACTGTGCAAAAACTTTTGACTAATTTTTTTTTCTTCATCATAAATTGTTTCTTCAATCACATTTCCTTGTTGGTCGAAAACTTGAATTTCTTCGCCTTCAAAATTATTTTCTTCGTCCAAAATAGTGGCTGATATTTTCAGTTCAGTCCGATTTATTGTTTTAATTGACTTAGAACCATCTGAATAATTTGTTTCAATTTTATTTAATTTCCCATCATCGTTATAGAAATAATTTAATTGGTCTGCTATTTCTGTTTCATCCAAATAATGAGTTTCTTCTATCAACAAATTCGACTCGTTAAACTTGTACCCATTTGCTGTTTCAATTTCACCGTCGATTGTATAATACATTTCTTTAATGATGTTCTGTTGACTGTCAAATTCTTGATAAGAACTTTTATAGTTATTTTCAGGTTTTCCGTTTTCGTCTATGAAGGCAGTATTTCCTGTTATACTTTTAATTTTTTCCATTTTAAGTTCGGTTTATTTTGGGTTATATTTTGTTTTAGTCCTTTGGTGGTTAGGTATTTGTAAATAATTGCATTACATGTACAGGGAGGTGCTCCGCAAATTTTACAAGTATAATTTCTTTCTAAGCTGTCTTCTTTCCAAAATTCAGAAATTTTACGAATTTGCTTCATTCCGTATTTTTCCAGTATGTTTGAAACAGAAGCATCATTTTCTTTGTCCCAGCAAATTGATAGAATGCAATCTGATTTTTTTTTCAATATTTCAATACTTTTTGTTGTTAATAATGTGCCAATACCTTGATTTTTGAATTCATTTTTTACTGCAAGGGTTTTTAGAATTCCTATCGAAGAATAGTTTGAGAATTGTTCTTTGAACCATTGTTGTTCTTTCAGCACAAAGGACATGATTCCATCTAAGTTGCTTGTTTGCATCAATTGAAATCCGATGATTTTGTCATTTATTTTTGCGACAATACCGATTTTTGTATTGTCATCAATGTAACTTTGGAGTTCCGGCTTGCTTAAATAACTACGACCAAAAAGCTCATCGGCAATAATCAACAAGTCGTCAAAATCATCAGCTGTTAATAAGTTAATCGTGTCTGTGTGATAAGATTTCATTAATCTTTTATAGCCAATGTCGTTTGGTACATTCCGCACTTATTATCAAATAAATCCTTTGCCTGTGTAAGTCCGAGTTTATATGCTCTGTAAATATCAATGCAGGCACTTTTGGTATAGCGAAACCGTCCACGGGCAATTCCGCGATTATAATAAGCTTCAGGCAATAACGAGTCAATTTTGAGAGCATGATTATAGTCGCTGATAGCATCGGGATATAGTCCCATATTGGCATAACAAACGCCACGGTTTATATAGTTGGCGGGTTCTTCTGGCGATTGTCTGATTTTTGCAGAGTAGTTGGCAATTTGTTTGTAAATAGCTTGCCTCTGGTCTTGTGTCATGGAAGTATTGAAATAATTATTAAGTTGAAAGCCCTCTTTTTTAGTCGTTTGACCTTTCGTTAAGGACAATGAGAAAATAAATAATATGGCTAAAGT
>QNAD01000060.1 GCA_003641345.1 Candidatus Zixiibacteriota bacterium
GGTGCCATCATTTGGATTATTTTCAACACAATTTGGTCATTCAGATTTACATTTTTGATGTTATTGGGTTTATAATCCCGAACAAGTTCCATGACTGCGGATATTGCTGTATTAAACTGAAGTGAATCAAACGACTCATTAACTTTCTTAACTGTCTGATTCAATTTGATATAAATGTCCCATTCAGAATTATTAAGCTCACTCTTCTTAAAGTAATGCTTTAAGTCGGGCGAGGATTTTCTATAATTAGCATATATTGGAAACACTTTATTGACAGCAAACTTCTCAACTCCGGTAATAGAATCTTCAGACCAAATAACTTCTTTTTCAGAAGGAGCCGTGAAGAACATAGCCAGCCTTGAAATATCAACGCCACGTTCATTCATTAAATCCATAGGAGAAACAACATTTCCTTTAGATTTAGACATGACATCGCCTTTGGAATCACAGACCATTCCATGATTAAACATCCGATTTGCAGGTTCTTCAAAATTCAGCAAACCTAAATCATACAGGAATTTTGTGAAAAATCGAAAATATATCAGATGGCCTGTAGCGTGAGTTATTCCGCCTACATACAAATCTACTGGATGCCAATTGTTAACTTTTTCAGAATCGAATATCTGTTTATCATTGTGAGCATCGACATACCGAAGAAAATACCAACTCGAACAACTAAAGGTATCCATTGTGTCTGGGTCCCGCTTAGCCTTTCCCCCACATTTAGGACAGATAACATTGATATAATCATCAACATCGGCAAGAGGTGAACGGCCCTTTGGCTTGAAATCTTTTACTTTTGGAAGCAGAACCGGTAAATCATTATCTTCAACAGCTACCTGTCCGCATTTCTCACAATTAATTATAGGAATTGGGCAACCCCAGTATCTTTGACGTGAGATTGACCAGTCTTTAAGCTTAAAATTTATTTTATGGCGGCCAAATTTTTTAGACTCGGCATAATCTGTAACTTTTTTGATAGCATCTTTACCAGTAAGACCATCAAACTGATCAGAGTTTACCATTACCCCATAATCTGTATAGGCATCTTCCATTTCAGCCAAATCAAGTTTTGTCTGTTTATCAGGATGGATTACAATTTTAATCGGGATATCATATTTTTTCGCAAATGCAAAATCACGGCTGTCATGTGCCGGAACTGCCATTACAGCACCAGTTCCGTAACCGGCTAATACGTAATCTGCTACCCATAGTTGAATTTTCTCACCATTGTAAGGATTTATTGCATATTTACCGGTAAAAACACCATCTTTGTCATCGGTAACGGCAGAGCGCTCAATATCAGAGAGTGCCATAGCTTTCTTTTTATATTCTTCTACTTTATCTTTATAGCCACCTTCGATATTTAACCTGTCAAGAATCTCCGCTTCAGGAGCAATCGCCATAAAAGTCACCCCAAAAATAGTATCGGGTCTGGTGGTAAATATCGGAAGTTTTTCATTGCTGTCTTCGATTATAAAATCAATCTCTGCCCCATAGGAACGACCAATCCATTCTCGTTGCATCGTTTTTAGATTATCAGGCCAATTCTCAAGTTTATCAATATCATCAAGCAATCTGTCGGCGTAGTCAGTAATTTTGAGATACCATTGTATCTGATCTTTTTTCTCTACATCGGTATCGCACCGTTCACATTTTCCGTTTTTTACCTGTTCGTTTGCCAGCACTGTTTTGTCGTTTGGACACCAGTTCACAAAACCACGTTTACGATATGCCAGACCTTTTTTGAACATCTGGATAAAAATCCATTGTGTCCATTTGTAATAATCCGGATAACAGGTTGTAACCTCGCGTGACCAGTCATAACCAATTCCAACAGATTTTAAAGTATTGCGGGAGACTTCGACATTATTTTTTGTCCAATCATGTGGATGGATGTTCCGTTTTATAGCGGCATTTTCTGCCGGAAGCCCAAAAGCATCCCAGCCGAATGGATGAAGGACATCTTTTCCTTTCATCATCTGCTGACGGGCGACTGCATCGCCGATAATATAGTTGCGGAAATGACCCATATGGATGTCTCCCGACGGATAGGCAAACATCTCAAGCATATAAAATTTATTGTCAGGGTCAGGATTATCGGGAGCTTTAAAAAGCTGATCTGAATCCCATTTTTCCTGCCATTTTTTTTCTATTGCCTTAAAATCATAAATCTGATTTGCTTTTCCTTCGATTGCCATTCACAAAATCCCTTATTATCATAAAAATGTATAAACAATAATATTAAAAAAAATGGGTGAAATTGCAAGATATAAGTTGAATTAAAAGAAACGAATTGCGTTAGAGCATTATATTTATAAACTGCCATTTCTATTTGACTTCTAAATAATGAAATTGTTATTTTAATTGGTTGATTTTACATCAAATAAGGAAATTGTTAATGGAAATATTTGATTGGCTGGCTCAGCTCCATCCTATTGTACAAGCTTTAATTGCTACTTTATTTACTTGGTTCGTAACTGCTTTAGGAGCCGCCGGTGTCTTTGTAAGAAAAAATCCGTCACAACAAGTACTTGATGTTATGTTAGGTTTTGCAGCCGGTGTTATGATTGCGGCAAGTTATTGGTCTCTTTTGGCTCCGGCTATTGAAATGTCAGAAAATTTATCTGTACCAAATTGGGTTCCGGCGGCAGTTGGATTTTTAGCAGGTGCGGGTTTTTTAAGATTGCTGGATATAACTCTTCCTCATCTACATCCTTTTATGCCCAAAGGTAAGCCTGAAGGTATAAAGACTTCGTGGCATCGTAGTATTTTATTGGTGCTTGCAATCACACTACATAATATTCCGGAAGGATTAGCCGTTGGAGTTGCTTTTGGAGCTTTGGCTGTGGGATTACCCGAAGCCTCTTTTGCAGGAGCCGTGGCACTTGCAATCGGGATTGGATTGCAAAATTTCCCTGAAGGACTTGCAGTATCCATGCCTCTTCGTCGAGAAGGATTAAGCCGTCGAAAAGCATTTTGGTACGGTCAACTCTCAGGAGCTGTTGAGCCTGTTGCAGGAATTTTAGGAGCATGGTTAGTTATTATTGCACAACCAATACTCCCTTATGCTTTGGCGTTTGCAGCAGGAGCTATGATATTTGTTGTAATTGAGGAATTAGTTCCAGAATCTCAGGTAGGCGGCCATTCTGATTCTGCAACTATCGGAACAATTCTTGGATTTACGGTAATGATGATTTTGGATGTGGCTTTAGGATAATATTTTATAAATTAAAACATTATTCGTACATTAAAGCTATTATTGGATCAACTTTGGCTGCTTTCCAAGCTGGGTACATCCCTGCTATAATTCCTGTTCCGGCAGACATAAACAAGCTGATAATTATCCAAAACATTGACAAATGATATTGCCATTCCAAAAGTGAAGTTACAACCAGACCCAACAAAGCCCCAAAAAGAATTCCTATAATTCCCCCCATTCCCGTAAGAGTTGTTGCTTCTACCATGAACTGGAATAAAATATTCCCCTTTTTGGCACCCACGGCTTTCCTTACGCCAATTTCTCGAGTGCGTTGAGTTACTGAGACAAGCATAATATTCATTACGCCAATAACGCCCACAAGCAGTCCGATACTGGCAACTGCTGTTGCTCCCAATTGAACATTCATAGTTATATCTTTAATCTGGTCTTTAAACAATTCCTGAGTTTCAAAGGCAAAATTGTTTGGTTCGTCAAATTTAACTTTCCTAACTTTACGAAGAGCATTAACTATCTGATCCAATGCTTCTCCAAAAGCCTGATGAGAAACAGCAGAGACCAAAAGATATACTCTTTCAGTATTAGGATATAATTTTTCAAAAGTTGTCATCGGTATATAGATATAATCATTCTCACTTATTCCGAATAGATCATCAATTTTTTCCATCACCCCAATAACAGTAAATTTATAACCGTTAACTCTAATTTCTTTATTTAACGCATCAGCACGTTCGTCGAACAAAGCATCGGCAACATCCGGACCAATAACAGTCACCATCATACTGCGTTCTAAATCGCTCTCGTCGATAAACCGACCATACTCAATTTCCCGATTAGTCACCTGTGCCCATTCCGGCCAACAACCACGAAAATCATCAGGGTTTCTTATCTGTTTATCTTCGTATTTGGCTATATTATTACGTGCTTTTTTTTCTGGGCTAACCGCTTCTACTGCCGGACACATTTCTATGATAGCGTTAGCTTCAGCCATAGTGATATTTTTACGACGACGTTCCTGCTCGGTTAAATTATCAAAATCAGTATTATTATCCCATTTATGTACATAGATTACATTTTTACCAATTTTATCAATCGATGCTTCCGCATAGGTATTAAAACCATCCATAATAGTATTAACAAGAATCACCGCCCCAACTCCTATAGTTACACCTAAAATAGTCATAGAGCTTCGAAATTTATTTGCTTTCACCGATGAAAAAGCAAGCTTTATGCCTTCCCTGATTTCTGTTAAAAATAATCTATTTTCACTCATAGCTTAATGCCTTTATAGGGTTAAGTTTTGCAGCTTTCATCGCAGGAAAGATTCCAAAAAATAAACCAACACCGGTTGAAATCCCAAAGCCGAGTATTACCCCTAACATTGTTGGGGTTTGATAAATGTCCATTAAAGAGCTAAGAATTGTTTGTCCAAGCGAAACTCCAAAAACAATACCTAACAATCCGCCAATCAATGAAAGAATCAAAGATTCATAAAGAAATTGAGACATTATATTTTTATTGCAGGCTCCAATTGATTTTCTGATCCCTATTTCACGAGTCCGTTCGGTAACAGAAATCAACATGATATTCATAATGACAATTCCGCCGATAACGATTGATAATAAAGGTAGAGAAACCATCAATACTCTAAAACCTCTTGTAATATCATTGATGAAACTGAGAAGTCCATCAGGAGTAACAATTTCAAAATCATCTTTCTCCTCAAAGTCCAACCTTCTTGCAGACCTTAATACAACTCTCACTTGATCCATCGCGATTTCACGTTTTGCCAAAGTTTCTGATTTGACAACAATATTAACCGGATTACCGGGTTGTTGATAGATTTTTTGATGAGTTGAAAGAGGTATGATGACAATTTTATCAAACCCGCTTGTCAATGCCCCGTCCATTTTATTAGCGACACCTATGACAGTAAAGTTATGTTTTCCTACCTTTAAGGTTTTTCCAATTGGATCATCAAATTCAAAAAATTTCTCATACACTTCGTATCCGATAAAAGCTACATTTTTTCGCCTTTCGTCATCTTCTGATGTTAAATACCGACCCATCATTACATCAAGGTCACGAATTTCAAACATGTTCGATGTTGAACCCTGTATTTCCACCCAATTTAATCTTTGAGCACCATATTTCAGATGATCGCTAGAGTATCCTTCAGCACCTACTTCATCACAATCAGGACAACCATTTTCAATTATTGGAATCAAACCGCGAGTAAGTTTTTTTCGTTTAAGACGCTCCAGATATTCAGACATCGACATTGTAAATCCAAAACGTGTAATCATAAAAGTTCTGGGACCAAGATTAGAAATGGAATCTTCCATGTTCATCTGCATCCCTTCCACTGTTGACACAATTGCTATAACTGAAGTAACTCCCATAACCATGCCCAGAACAGTCAGGAAAGAACGCAGTCTGTTTGCCCAAAGAGCTGTTAGAGATTCTTTTAATATGCCAAAAAACTTACTCAATTTTCTGTTCTGCTTATTCTGAAATATTTTCGTTTAGATTCTTCTTTGAATTCTCATCAATTTCAACAAGTTCGCCTACCTCAATAGTGCGAAGAGTTTTATATGAACCAGATATTACAGTATCATCCGGTTTCAAACCTTCGAGTATTTCAATATTACGTTCATCGGCGATACCGGTTATAACCTCGATAAATTCAGCTTTGCCACCCCTGTACACAAAGACACCTGTCTTTTTGATTTTTTTGCTTTTTGATTTTTTATCAATAGTATCAATATTTTCTTCTGCTTCATCCGAATCTGAATCCATGTCAGCGGCAAAAACTTCACCTGAGCTTTGTTCATCAGATTTAGTTAGTTTAGCTTCAAGAGAATCTTTATCAAATTTGCGGGTTACAACTGATGCATATGGCGCCAACACTGCATTTTCTGATTTGTCGGTTGTTATATCAACCGAGGCAGACATGCCCGGGCGGATATTTTGATTTGTTTCAGCAAATTTAATTTTCACTCTAAAATTTGTAGTATAATTTTCCGTCCCTTCACCTACTGTCATTGCAGAATTACCAATTTCTTCAACAGTACCTTTATAGGTAGTATCCCGAAAAGCATCAACCTTGATTTCAGATTCCTGTCCAATTTTGATTTTTGCAATCTCTGTTTCATCAACATCAACTTCCACCTCAAACACCGATAAATCAGCAATTGTCATCAATTTTCTACCCTGAGTATAAGCTGTTTGCGCTTGGGCAATTTCACCGACTTCACAATTTAAATAAGTCACAACTCCGTTCATCGGAGCTACTATTTTTGCTTTTTTTAAATAATCCATCTGTTTTTCAAATCGTGTTTGTAATTGAGATTGTTGGGCAAGAGTAGCCTCATAATTTGATTTGCAGTTTAAGTAAGCATATTTTGAATCTTTAAAAATTGTTTCAGAAGTATGATCTTTTTCCAATAATTTCTTCTGAATATCATAATCTTCCTGTGCCTGATCAAGCGATGCTTTATACCCTTTCAATCTCGCATTAACTTCCGATAGAGCATATTTTGCCTGATCCACATCAGATTGCAACTGCACTGTATCCAATACTGCCAGCACATCCCCTGAATTCACACAATCCCCCTCATCAATAAGCAACTCGATAATTTGAGCTGAAACTTCAGATGTAACATTGACAGAAGTCTGGGGTTGTATCTTACCGGAAGCGGTAACTTTTTCAAAAATATCATCAACAGTAACAATATCGGCTTGAACCATTGTAGAATCATTATTGGAGTTGGTTAGGCTGATAGCTATTACTGCAATTAGAGCCACGCCTATTATAGAAAAAATCGTGATTTTTTTAGTTCTTTTTTTCATATTCTCCTCAGTTTGTTTATAAACTTTTCAAACAGCAAACCTAAATCATATTATTCTATAATGATATCTTATCATCTAAGCATCAGACAGATTGTAATTTAAAAGGTTGCATCATATTCATACATATCTGTTTCATACGATAGAATAGTTAAAAAGTTGTTACAGAAATTTACACGAGAGAAATATAGAATATTTCAGAATCTGATAATATAATTCATATTATCAACTATCTTACAATACGTGCACTGTGGCACGCAATCTTTTGTGTTAAAGGCGATTACGCGTGCATGCTAATGCTATACTTTACGCAAAAGTTTTAATTAGTAAACCAGCTCGGTTCCAGTCTTTCTGTGATTTCAACAATCTCGCGGTCTTTTTCATTTAAAGCTCCTCGTTTGATTAAGCTTTCAATCGCTTTGTGGAGCATGAACATTTTGCCACGAACAGGAATCAACGCCGGATAATATTCATTATTAAAAAAGATTCTAAAACGCTGTCTTGATTCTATATCCGAAAGATACTCACCAATTCTTTTTTCAAGGTTGGACTTGTCTAATGTAATAAGTTCTTCTTTTGGGCAAGCCATCATATCAATAGTATGGTCAATATTTTTGTTTGCTTTAAATACCATTTTCCAAATTTCAACAATTCCAAGAGAATTAACAGTCAACACGTTAACTGAGATTTCTCCAGATTCAATATTAGCTTTAACTCCCTTTAACTGAGGAACTAAATAATTGTCAGTTATGGCTCCGTAAGAAGCAATTCCACCAGCAAATGGGTCATCGAGAATATCATCAATAGTGAAATATGGTTTTCTTTCAAATCTAGCATCTTGTATCATCATAAATTCTTCTTCGGTAAAATTAAAGCGCTGGTCCCATTTCTCCTGTGGTGATAAATCAGTTCTGGTCAAAGTTGATTGACTGGTAAGCATACCGATAGCATTACCACCTCGCCAGATCAATGGTAATACTCCAACCGCCCATTCAGCCGAGCCACCGATTTCACCTATCATTGAACTCAGATTACGGCCATCAGAAAAATTGAGCCCTTCCAGACCCAAAACAATCGCCGGAATTAAATCACCGTCTTTATCATACGGTGTTGCTACTGAAGCTTTATTGAGTTCTTCAATTGCCGGATAATGGCGAGGACGATCCAAAAAGAAAGCACTTAATTTATTCAAATCCGAATGACCATAAGCATCTGCGAACTTTTTTGCTATTTCCACATTCGTTGCTTCACGAGGATTAAAATTTGAAAAATTAGCACCATTTAGCCATCGTTGAACATAAATATCAGGTAAATGCCGTTTCATATGTGCTTCGGTAACAAAAAGAGCCGTCAAACTTGAATGTAGTCCTTTGACTGACTTGGTGGTTCCATCAATAACATCATTTCCCATCGACAATAACGATACATTCGGGGGCATCTCTAATCCATAGAGTGCTTGATGTTCTTTTTTCCCGAATACAGCTCCAACTGCAATAGTCGGATTACCTCCCACTTCTTTACCTGGTTTAACTCTGACACCTTCGGTTATGGAAGATTCAATTAGGACCTCTTCCCCTACTGGAAGGGTTCTTGTTGTTGTTTGGAGTGTTTCTGCCATTACTTGTGCGGCGGTTCTATCATTGGCTCGTTTTAATTCATTCGCTTTGTCTTTAGTTTGTTCTTTTTTAGGGTAATTATTTAAGCTTCCACAGCCATGGAGTCCAGTTGCAACTGCCGATAATGCAGAAGACAGGATTATAGATTGACGTAACCTTCGATTACGAAGAGTTCCTAAATTTGATTTTCCATTGATTACATCGCTAAGTGTTAAAATTTGACATTCTTTTAACTCCAAATCATATCCTTTTAAGACTGAACTGTGGCGATGATTAAAC
>QNAD01000430.1 GCA_003641345.1 Candidatus Zixiibacteriota bacterium
GGATCACCATATTCTTTTGAGAACTTATCAAAAAACCTTTGATATAAATCCTGCCCTTTTTTTATAGCAGCAGCTTCATCATTGTCATTATAGAGATAGGTTTGTATATCTATGGAATACAGTCCTTCTTGGTCAAAATCACAAATAATATCGAAACTATTATCTTCATCCATTTTGTATTCGTATTCCAAAGACTCCTCCGTTTCATCAGTCATAGCCTCTGCATCTTCTACCTTCTTAACATCTTCTAATTTTGTATTTAATGTAAGACCTCTGAAATCACCATCTTCATTTTTAACAATCGTTGAAAACAAATCGGTTTTTGCTGTTTCTGTACAAGAATTAAAAAATCCTGTAATCATAATTAAAACAACTCCCAGTAATAAAAATTTCTTGCTCATAGAATAAAAGTTTGATTAATAATTTTCAAAAATAAGTAAAATTTTGGACACCAAATAAAATAATTATTAATTTTGGGATTCCTAAATGGAAACTCAGACAACAAGTACACAGAAACACACACATAAGAATAGGACAGCTGACCAGTACCATAATTATTATAAGCGTACCGGGTTTTACAAGTTTGCCCTAAAGAATTTATTTTGGTTACTTTTAAGCATTGGCATACTGATTGCCATCATTGTCTTTGTACAATCCTACCTTACGGATTTTGACACACTCTTTAAGTCTATCCTAAAGGATATGGACCTTGTATATGTGTTTTTACTTTTTTTTATTTCGGAATCTGTTCTCGGGCTAATTCCCCCCGACATATTTATCTTATGGACTAAAACATTGGCACATCCGTATCTAAATGTTGCCCTATTAGCAGGACTATCTTATATTGGAGGAATAAACTCCTACTTTCTTGGCAAGTTGACTCAAAAAATACCACGAGTCAAAACTTATATTATCAAAAAGGAAGAAAAACATTATAGACAAATCAAAAAATGGGGGTCTTGGGTAATTATAATTGCTGCATTATTTCCCCTCCCTTTCGCCATTGTATGCATTCTTTCGGGCATGGTTGATTTCCCTGTTAAAAGATTTTTGCTGATTACACTAACAAGAATAATCCGTTTCTTTATTTTTGCTTTTTTATTATACGGATTTATTCATCTTTAAGTAATCTTTTTTGAATACTATAAAAAAATTAGCAGGTCAAACGGCAGTCTATGGATTAAGTAGCGTCATAGGACGGTTTTTGAATTATCTGCTAGTTCCGTTATACACCTACAATTTACCGACAGGGCAGTATGGTATTGTTACAGAATTGTACGCCTATGTAAGTTTTCTGATTATTATCTTGACCTATGGAATGGAAACCGGATTTTTCCGTTTTTCCGAAACCGAAACAAATCTAAATAAAGTATATTCCACTACACTCACTTCATTATTTTCAACATCTTCATTGTTTATTTTTTTCTTTTTGGCTTTTTATAAGAATATAGCTTCAACAATTGGCTACACATCACATCCCGAATATATTTTATGGTTTGCTTTTATTATTGCTACCGATGCATTTGTATCTATTCCCTTTGCTAAACTTCGCAGGGAAAACAAAGCAATCAAATTTGCTATCATTAAGTTAATAAATATTTTTGTCAATGTAGGATTAAATCTCTTTTTCATTAAACTTTGTCCTTACCTAATTGAACAAAATCCTGATTCGTGGGTTGCCACTTTCGGACTAGGAGACATCAGCATTAAATACATTTTTATCTCCAACCTTGCAGCAAGTCTTATTACACTTCTTCTTTTGCTTCCTGATATTTTGAATGTTAAATTCGAATTTGATAAAGTATTATTAAAAAAAATATTAATTTATTCGTTGCCCTTATTGGTTGCCGGTCTTGCCGGAATGGTTAATGAAACCTTAGACCGTATTTTGCTGAAAGTGTTGCTTCCTGCAACTTCTGATGTCATGCAACAAATTGGAATTTATGGTGCCAATTATAAGATTGCCATTCTGATGACATTATTTATACAAATGTTCCGCTATGCTGCAGAACCGTTCTTCTTTTCGCAAGCAAAAGAAAAAGATGCCAAGGAAACCTATGCCAAAGTAATGAAATATTTTATAATTTTTGGATTGTTGATTTTCCTATTCGTCATGCTTTATATTGATGTTATCAAATATTTTATCGGTACTGATTATCGGGAAGGATTGAAAATTGTTCCTATAATTTTGTTAGCAAATTTATTTTTAGGAATCATCTATAATTTATCCGTTTGGTATAAACTAACTAATAAAACAAAATTTGGTGCTTACATAGCACTGATAGGGGCTGGAATTACAATTATTCTAAACATTATACTGATTCCAAGAATCGGTTATATGGGTTCCGCCTGGGCAACATTCTTTTGTTATTTTTCCATGATGATTATTTCATTTATTTGGAGTCGCAGAACTTATAAAATCTCATACGATATTAAAAACTTATTGCTTTATTTTTTCCTTGCGTTAGCTATTTTCTTTTTCGTAACCTATTTTACAATAAACAATCCCTCAATAAAATATACCATTAACTCTATATTATTGTTAGGTTTTATTTTACTTGCCGTATTAAAAGAAA
>QNAD01000431.1 GCA_003641345.1 Candidatus Zixiibacteriota bacterium
CAGGTATAATCTTCCCCCATATAAAATATCCAATTAACACAAGCCCGCCAATCAAAGAGCTGGCATGCTGGATAATTCTACAAATTTTCCTTTCAGCACCAAGTAGATATACGGTTTCGTTAAGTTGCGGATACCATTTAACAAACTGTCCTTCCGGGTGGGTAATAGCGTCCCAGCCAAAATGGCTTAAGGCACCAATTAATACTGATAACGTAATAATTAACCAATTTTGATTAGGCCATTTTGAAACCGCTAATCCACTTAAGAATTTATCAAATGGAGATGGCAAATGTCTGATAAATTGATATTTAAAATAATTATGAAAAATATAACAGAAAATTAGACCTGCCGGAATACAGATATAAAAAAGCCCAGCCCATGTATGAGAATAATTTCTGAATTCAGTATTAACGAGAAAAAAGTATATCAAATCCGGTGACATCGCCCCAGCCATTAAACCGGAAAGTGAAAATAATCGCGGAAACATCCGTTTTAAGGGAAAAACCAAAGCAGTATGTGAGGTAGTAAAAGGCATATTTTATTATAAATAGTTATATTCTATAAGTTCAATTAAAAGATTTCTGAAAAAATATCATGTAAATGATAATTTGTATTGACAACATCAGGAAATTCAATAACTTACCGACATAAGAGTAAAATTTAAGTTTTGAAAGGAGGTGACTCCTCTGATTGGTGTTACAATTAAAGACGATGAATCTTTTGAAAAGGCATTAAGGCGTTTTAATAAATTCTGCGAAAAAACCGGAATTATTAGTGATATTAAAAAACATCAGCATTTTGAAAAGCCATCCGCTTCAAAGAAACGAAAATTAGCCGCCGCGAAACGTAAAGCTCGTCGAGCAGCATTTTTGGAAAACAAAGACAATAATTAAGATATGTCTATCCTTAAAAAAATAGATGATAATATTATAAAGGCTCTTAAAAACGGTGAAAAAGAAAAATTAACTGTACTTAGGGGCCTTAAATCTGAGCTTAAATACAAGCAAATCGATAAAGGTGATGATCTCACCGATGATGACACCATTGCTGTTTTATCATCTGCCGCAAAAAAGCGTAGAGAATCAATAGAACAGTATAATAATGCTGACCGCACTGATTTAGCAGATAAAGAATCATTAGAGCTGAAAATTATCGAACAATACTTGCCTGAACAACTCGATGAGAGCAAATTACGTCAGATTGTTGCCGATGCTATCGAAGAAACCGGAGCGGACTCTCCCCAGAAAATTGGACTAATTATGAAAGTGGTTATGCCCAAAATAAAAGGGCAAGCCGATGGCAAAATGGTAAATAAACTTGTAATTGAACTTCTGAATAAAGTTGAATAGTCAACTTTTTTCCCGAAAACTCGTATAAAAATTAAACTTGCTAAGTATTTTAATATTTCTCTATATTTCTGTAATTGGATTTTTAACATGGAGATAAAATATGAATATAATTGATGGATTATTAATATCATTACTTTTGGTATCTGTAATAATTGGGTCCAAAAAAGGATTGATTCGTGAATTAATGGCATTTACAGTATTTTTTGTCGCCATAATTATTTCTGTAAATTATATCGATAATTTTGCAGTTTGGATGCATAATCAAATAGGTGGTTCATCTCTGATTTCCGCATTTCTCTCATTTGTAATTCTTTTAGCTGCCACATATGCTGTTTTCAAGTTAGCTGGTCTTCTTTTTTATAAAATTGCAGATATTAAAGCAAATGCCAAACGGGATCAAATGGGCGGTGCTCTTGTAGGTTTTCTCCGTGGTTGGGTTGCGGTTGGTTTTCTGGTTTTCCTTTCCTTTTTAATTCCTATGCCAGACTCATATTATGAAAAATTCGATGAATCTTTTTTTGGACCGGCAATAGCCAAGACTATTCCATTGATTTTCGAAGGTACAAATACTTTGCACCCGAACAATGCAATATTCATTGAACAAATTGAAAAAACTTTACTTGGTGACCCATCAACAGGTAGGGATATTTCAAAAAAACTGAACAAAGAAGACCGTCAAAAAGCTTATCGTGTTTTGTTTAGAATGGAAAAATATTTCAAAACAGGTATCGCCGAAACATAAACTCGTTATTGTTTTTAATAATATTAAGCATATATTACCGGCTGTAGCCGGTTAGTCTGATAAAAAAACCGGCTAAAGCCGGTTTTTTATTTGTAGATGGGTATTATATTATGATTTCTCAACATACTTTGGAAGTTCTCGAATTTCAAAAAGTAATAAACCTTATCAGGGGCAAATGCCTTACCCCGTTCGGGAAAGAAGAAGTTGACCAGATTAAACCGCTCTACGATAATTTGGTTATTAAACGTAGATTAAACGAAGTATCCGAAATTAAAGATATTATTAATTTTGGCGACCCTTTTCCTTTGGTTAGACTTGATGATTGTAGAGAGAGTCTTGAGCATTCGGTTGTTGAAGGTTTGTTTTTAGACACCAAAGAAATCAAGCCTATTTTAGAACTAATCAAAAGTTCTATTGATTTGAATAGGTTTGACAAAGAGAATAGAGAAAATTTTCCAAATATAAGCGAGTATCTTGAAAAA
>QNAD01000432.1 GCA_003641345.1 Candidatus Zixiibacteriota bacterium
GGAAACTAATTTTTGATAAATCAGGTAATTTCACCTCCGTTACTGTTGAAAAATCGGCTAAAAATTTGACGGAACATCAGGTAGATGCCATTTCCGGCGGCACCATCACCAGCAAGGGTGTACAAAAGATGTTAGAAGACTGTCTATCAGAATATCTGGAATATTTTAAGAAAATTAAAAAGGAGCAATAAAAGATGAGTACAAAAGAAAAAGAACCGTTGTTTTCTTTGAAAAACCTCAGGTTGGTTTCCGGACCCCTGAACAAGCAAAATCCTGTCACCGTACTGGTACTTGGAATTTGTTCCGCCTTAGCAGTAACTGTAAAACTGGAACCTGCCGTAGTTATGTCGGTTTCCGTGATGGTTGTCTTGGCATTTTCAAATGTTGTGGTTTCCATGATGCGGAATCTTATTCCAAACCGTATTCGTATCATTGTTCAACTGGTAGTTATTTCATTTATGGTAATTGTAGTTGACCAAGTATTAAGAGCTTTTGCCTTTGATGTGAGCAAACAACTATCGGTATTCGTAGGATTGATTATTACCAACTGTATCATTATGGGACGCCTTGAAGCTTTTGCACTCGGCAATAAACCATGGCAATCGTTCCTCGACGGTATTGGTAATGCCGCAGGTTACGGCTTAATACTTATTATTGTAGCATTCTTTAGAGAATTACTTGGCTCCGGTACTATTTGGGGTTATCCCGTATTGGACAAAATAGGCATTTACAAAATTGGTTACGAGAATAACGGATTGATGATTTTGCCTCCCATGGCATTAATCACTGTTGGTATAATCATTTGGATACAACGAAGCAGAAATAAAGATTTAATTGAAACGAAATAAGCAAAAAAGATTATGGAAAACATTATTAATATTTTTGTCAAGTCTATCTTTATTGACAATATGGTTTTTGCCTATTTTCTTGGCATGTGTTCATACCTTGCCGTATCAAAAACCGTAAAAACATCAACCGGTCTTGGACTTGCAGTTATTTTTGTTTTGGGCATTACCGTCCCCATTAATTATTTGTTAAACACCTATTTACTAGAACCGGGAGCATTGGTATGGTTAAGCAGTAATTTTGCCGATGTAGATTTAAGTTATTTAAGTTTTATCATTTTTATTGCAACTATTGCTTCTATTGTTCAGTTAGTTGAAATGATTGTGGAACGGTTTGCACCATCACTGTATGCGTCCTTAGGAATTTTTCTGCCTTTGATTGCTGTAAACTGTGCCATTCTTGGCGGCTCTCTCTTTATGCAACAACGAAACTATAATACTGTTTGGGAAGCTACTTCTTTTGGTTTGGGTTCCGGTGTTGGTTGGCTTTTAGCCATTGTTGCCATTGCTGCCATCCGCGAAAAGATACGATATTCAAATATTCCGGCACCATTACGGGGTTTGGGAATTACTTTTATTATCACAGGATTAATGGGTATAGCATTTATGAGTTTTATGGGTATCAAATTGTAAAAAGAAAGAATTATGACATTATTAGCATCCATGACAACGGTTATTGAGTTAGGAACAATTATTTTCCTTGCCATCATACTGTTTTTGATTATTGTCATTTTGGTGGCAAAGGCAAAATTGATGCCCAGTGGAGAGGTGGTAGTTAACATCAACGGAAAAAAAGATTTGACAGTAAAACCCGGCAGCACACTTTTAACAACTCTCTCCAACAATAAGATATTGATGCCATCGGCTTGTGGCGGTGGTGGAACATGCGGCATGTGCAAGTGTCAGGTTATTGATGGCGGTGGCGAAATCTTGCCTACTGAAGTCGGATTTTTCACACGAAAAGAAATTGCAAATCATTACAGATTATCTTGTCAGGTTAAAGTTAAACAAGACATGAAAATTCAGATTCCCGAAGAGATTTTTGGCATCAAAAAATGGGAATGCGAAGTTGTTTCCAACCATAATGTAGCCACTTTTATCAAAGAATTTATCGTAAAACTGCCCGAAGGCGAAAATCTGAATTTCCGTTCCGGCGGTTACATCCAAATTGATATTCCGAAATGTAATGTTGATTTCAAAGATTTTGATATTGAAGAAGAGTTCCGCGACGAATGGGATAAATTTAAAATGTGGGATTTGAAAATGAAAAATTCTGAAGATACTTTCCGTGCTTACTCTATGGCAAACCATCCGGCTGAAGGCAATATAGTTATGTTAAATATCCGCATTGCGACACCACCTTTCGATAGGAAAAAAGGTGGGTTTATGAATGTTAATTCAGGCATTGGCTCCTCATTTATTTTTAACCAAAAGCCGGGTGACAAAGTAATGATCTCCGGACCATTCGGTGAGTTCTTTATAAAAGATACTGACCGTGAGATGATGTTCATTGGTGGTGGTGCAGGGATGGCACCCATGCGATCGCACATCTTCGACCAGTTCTTGACACAACGCACAAAACGAAAGGCATCGTTTTGGTATGGTGCCCGTTCAAAACGCGAGATTTTCTACGAAGACCACTTTCGTAAAATTGAAGAAGAGTTCCCGAACTTTGAGTTCCACATTGCTCTCTCCGAACCTAAGGAAGAAGACGA
>QNAD01000061.1 GCA_003641345.1 Candidatus Zixiibacteriota bacterium
AGGGATACCTTATAGTAGTTTGACAGCTTCGTAAAAAGAAACCAGTCTATAACTATGTCTGGTAGAAATAGTTAGTTGAATGAAACACTGTAAGGAAGTCATACGAAAGACAACTCTCAGTTAATGAATGATTTAACAATATATAAGCTATGGAGATGAGAATGAGGATTTGTAAATTCTCGATAAGTATTTTGCTTGTTTTAGCTTTGCTTTCTCCGGGATTATTAGCCAGTGGATTTGAGAATTCAGGAATCGGTTTAAAAGCACGAGGAATGTCTGGTGCTTTTAGTGCGATAGCTGATGATTGGACTGCCGCCTATTACAATCCTGCGGGATATGCTTTCATCTACGATAATCAATGGGGTGCAAATTTTGCATTTGTTCATTATCGTAATGAATTAACACCTAATTATAATTGGCCAGGTGAAGATGATTGGGATCAACCTGGAATTTATAATGGTCTGAATATTTATAATATACATGAAATCCTATCTAATCCTTCTGTTGGGTTTGTTGCTAGGGTTCCATTGTTTGGGGAAACAGTTTTTGGTCTTTCAGGTTTTCAGCCGTTTGACAACAACATATCATGGAAATTATATGAACATGATTTGGCTTATAATGATTCTCTGTCTTTACCGGTCAATCAATTTCGGAATAATTTAGATGTTGTTGCATTCCAGTTAACGTTGGCTAAAGAATATCTGGACGGCAAATTAGGGATTGGATTGGGGCTTCAATTACTTAGAGCTGATTTAAATCAGGATAATACAATTTTCCGAGATAATCCTTTCTATGATAATTTGCCCTCGCAACTCCAAACTTTATTGATGAAGAAAGTTACAGAATTTAACCATAACGACGGTAACGGATATGGTTTTGGGTTCAAATTAGGTACATTGTATAAAGTAAATGAAAGTGTAAATCTGGCATTTAACTTAAACGTTCCGTTGGACATTGATATTAGTGGTATCAGCGAGCTTGAGTATCACATGCCAAAAGTTCCGAGCTTAAGCTCAGACTCGGTGCAGATTACCAATCCGGGACCGGGAAATTTATTTGTGGCTGGTTCAAGAATTATAGATACTGCTGATTTTGATGCCACTTTGAATTTACCTGTTTCATTTGGAGGCGGGGTTTCTTATCAAATGAATGAAAAACTTAAAATTGCAGTTGATGCTGAAATCACATTGTGGGATTCATTTGATGGATTAACTTTTGCCTTTAGTGACCATCGTGGTTTACCTACTTCGGCGGATACATCGGATATTGTCAGAGATTTCATGACATCAGATTTGTCTTATCCAGTCAAATGGGATAATACTTTTAAGATTATGGCTGGTTTTGATTATTCTTATACCGATTATTTAACAATTATTGGTGGGAGTATTTTTGACCAATCACCAATAAGGTCCACTCAACAAACCACTCCGTTATTTACTGATACTGGAAATAAACTTGGAATCAGCGGTGGTTTTATTTTCCATATTCAACAATGGGATTTGGGTATAATATCCAGTTACACTAAATACGACGATTTGAATGTATCATCACTGACAGACTTTGATGATGATGGAAATGTTGATAATTTTGCCGGAGATTACAAGTCCAAGACCTATGAAACCGTTTTATCATTTAATTATCGGTTTTAGGGAGGGAAAAAATGAACAAACTAACAAAAATAACTATCATTATTCTTTCACTGACAATTTTATTTGTTGTCGGGTGTGAGGATCGTGGCACCAATATTCCTGTGAAAGGAGAAGATTCATTTATTCGTACTCCTCAGGATGTTAAAATAGCCCCGATGATTCATGATTTTTCTCCGGAATTAAATTATCAAATCAGAAATGATTTCCGTTTATTGGAAATGGCAATATATATCCCTGATATTTCTCTTCCTGAGCCCTATGGTCCTTTTGAAAGTGTGCCAATGTTGGTTCTGTTGCCACCTCAAGATGGGGATAGATATTATTTCTTCAATCATGGTTTGCAACAAATAGCTGATGAATTAATTGAGAACGGCACGATTGAACCTATGATAATTTGTTGCATTACTAACGAAAAAGTTTTTGGTGGAACATTCTATGGTTCCAGTGCTCCAGTTGGTGATTTTGATGAAATATTAGGCAATAAATTAATTGCTTATTTGGAAAACAGCTTACCGGTAATGGAATCACCATCTAAAAGAGGTATTGGTGGAGTTGGCATGGGTGCTTATGGTGCTTTTAGAACAGTCATTAAAAGCCCCGGAGTGTATTCATCAATTTCCACAACCGATGGTCCTCTTGATTTTGACGGAGCTGATGGTAGTACTGGTTTGATTAATCTTTTTGATGATGCTTTAATAGAACAGAATCTTGATGCAACATCACTCAAAGATTTTGATACTTCCGGTGTTTGGCATATATCCCGTATGTTTGTTGGTGGAGCACTTGCTTTTTCACCTCATGATACTTTAGTTTACGGCCATAATGAAGTTACTATTGATCCAAACACAGGTTTTGAAATTTCAAAAGCAGTCATAGATTCCAGCTTGACATTTAGTGATACTCTTACTACTACTCTTGTCACTGACTTAGTAACTGCTCCGAGAAATTTTGATTTTCATCTTCCTTTTGATGGTGGCGGTAATGTTTATTTGCCTGTCTGGGAGCGCTGGAGACAAAATAATCTCGAGAGATTACTTGCACAGAACTCTGATGCTTTAGGGGGTGTGGAAATTAAAGTTGTTTCTACTCCACAGGCACGTTACGGATTTTATAACATGACAACTTCTTGGGTGACTACGATTCAGAACCCGCCTTTTAATTATTCTGTAGATTACGAAACTTATAATGGCTATGATGGCAATCCGGCTACTCATGACCAATATCTGTATAAGATTTTGAAAGATATGTTAATTTTCCATTCGAAGAATTTTAACAAATAAAAATCTTAAATAAATAATTAACCCGGGAGAGATAATCTTCCGGGTTTTTTTATAACATATTGAATATGTCCCTACTAACGAATATAGATGTCAAATATTTACCACTTCAGAATTTTAGTAAAAAAAGCATTGACAAGATTTAAAAAGAATTTTAAAATAATCTCAAAATGTTGTCCTATTAAAGACGGCATAAATAGATATGAAATGACAAAAAATTATTTGCTGGAGAATTTTTTAAATGCAATGTGCGATGTGTCATGAAGAAATAAAAGGTCGAGCCATCAAACAGGGAGATGAATACTTCTGTTCCTTAGAATGTGCTAACCAAACTTCAGGATTGAAACCAGAAGAAGAAGATTACTACGATGAAAATGACATTGAAGAATTCTATGACGAAGACGAATAATAATTGTTTTTAATAGATTTAGTCTCGAGATATTTTTAAAATCTCAAGTTTTATTTTTCCAGCCGGAATGACAATGTCAACGATATCACCAACCGCTTTTCCTAATAAAGCTACCCCTATAGGCGATTTGATAGAAATAACATCATTATAAACATCAGCTTCTTCCGGAGGTGCTACGGTATATTCAATTTCTTCGTCCATATCATGATCCTTGACCAGAACCTTAGCATAAAGATATACTTTATCGGTTGGAATAGAATCAACATCAACCGGTTGTACTTGTGACAATTTGAATTCTAAGTCAGCTAGTTTTCCTTCGATCATTCTTTGCTTTTCTTTGGCAGCATGGTATTCTGCATTTTCAGAGAGATCGCCAAGCTCCATAGACCTTTTAATTTCTGCAACAATTTTAGGGCGTTCTTTAAACTTGAGATGTTTAAGTTCATCTTCGAGTTTTTTTATACCCTCACGCGACATATAAGTAGGTTTGTTCATAGAGTGTGAATATACTGATGATTTATCATAATTGCAAGTTTCTATTTTTTCGTGATAAAATAAAAATTAGAAGTGAAATTATTAAGCCGGGGAATATAGGTTGAATCTGTAAAAAATATTCTCCGGATTCAATAAAATATTTTGAACAATACCAAACAAATGAAAGAGAACCAGCAAAAACAATTGAGGAAAAAGCTGCTTTAGGAGACATTCTTTTTCTCCCGACAAAGGAAAAAAAGAGAGGTATCAGAAGTGCCGGCGTTCCTATCGAACCGAAAGCATGCCAGATGTCAATCGCCGATCGAAAAAATAGAGCAAACATAACTGCCAATATTGTAGAAAAGACTAATCCTACTCTGGTATAAAAAATGATTTTATCAGATGAATTTTTAAATAATTTTGGAATAATATCATTTCCAAAAGTTGATGCCGCTAAAAATGAATATGAATCAACCGTTGACATTATTGTTGATAGAAGAGCTAAAGCAAATAATCCCAGTAAACCAACTGGAAGCACTTCCATCGCCAATGCAGGAAACGATGCTACGGGGTCGGTAAGATTCGGCAAAATGGCTTTGGCATACAAGCCGGTTGCAGTAGTTAAAAAATCAAAGAACATCCAGCAAATAATTGAAATAAAAATTCCGTTACGAGCTGTTTTTTCATTTTTGGCGGCGTAGCATCTTTGGAAAAATGCAGGTTCAATCAGAGTTGCCAGAGCTATAACATACCAGACCGCAATATACCATCCTGAATTTCCACCATGCCAGCTAAAATGCTGATTGGGGATATTTTGCCGGAGAAACTCAAAGCCGCCATAGTTTATACTTACATAGCTAAGTAGAATTATAAATCCTATAAACATTAGTATAAATTGAAATAGGTCGGTCCTGACAACTGCCTTAAAACCGCCCATAAATAGATAGATAATTGAAAATATTGTTCCTAAAATTACACCAATAGAAAATGGAATATTAAAAAACTGTTCACATAAAACACCCAACATCAATATATAAGCCGCAGGAACAGTCATCAAAAATATTATTACAGAACCGGCTAAAGCAGTTTTGTTGTCATAAGTTTGTGCTAATCTTTCAGGAATTGTGAGCAGTTTTGATTGTCTTGCTTTTTTAGCCAGAAAGATGGCAAACAGAAGAGCCGCAAGATAATACGGCAGACCAAAAACCAGCCAGTTAGAGATTCCATAAAGATACGTGTACTCCCCTACCCCTAATATTCCGCCATACCAAGTTGAAACCAAAGACGCTATAAAAGCAGGAAGAGTCAAAGCTCTTCCGCCTAAAATTAAGTCAGATACATTATCTTCTTTTTTCAGACGATAAATAAATCCAAAAAATAATAATAACAGCAAATATAAAACAATAATGCTATAATCAATCGGATGCATCATTTAAAAAAGTTCCAGTTGTATTTGCCCGTAAAAAGACCTCTCCGGTGCTACAAAATATGTTGACCAGCCATTGGTAACCGTTTCTTGATTTGCAACTCGATAAGCGTAATTTTCAGCGTAAGCTACCGCAGATATATATTTTTTATCAAATAGATTATCAATATTTAAAGTAATAGTCAATTTCCCTATATCAGAAATTTGCCCAAAATTGTAGGATGCAGAAAAAGATGATATATACACTGGATCAATAGTTAATTGGTCAATATTCAATAACTCCGAATATTGTTTTCCTATAAATCGATTTCGCCAAGTTAACCGGATATTTTGATTATCATAATCAAATATTATATTTCCAATATATTCAGGGAAGCGGGGAGTTGTATTATTGCTGACATCGACCCCAACTTGCTCCTGTAACATATAAGAGCCATCGTCAAGTGAATCAATTTCGTAACTGAGAATATGAATAAAATCTTTTATCCGATTAAAGTTATATGAAAAATTACCACTGAATCTAAAATCATCAGATGGTTTATATGCTCCGGTCAATTCAATACCGGCATGCACCACTTTGTTGACATTAAGTTTATTTTCGACCCCGTCGGTAATGCCACCTTCGCCGACTATCATATCTTTAAAATTCATCCAGAAAAGATTTATGCCGGCTACATAATTTTTAGTATGATATTCCCCTCCCAGTTCAAAATCGAGAAGGTTTTCTGATTTAATCAATGGTTCTCCAAAATCATAAAGATATAACCCGCTTGATTGCAATGTTGAATCCTTTAATTCAAGAAAGGGAACAGTTCCCGGCTGGGGATCATCGGCATCGTATATAGCCGCATCACTTGGAGTTCTTTGGGATAGTGATAAATTAGTAAATAACATTAGGTTGCTATTAGCGTTATAGGTAAAACCAATTCTTGGGGAAAAGAAAAACCAGTCAATATCAAAAGTATAACCACGGTACGGTCCTATAATTTTTTGTTCGAAGCTGTATTTTTGCAATCGAAACTGACCGGTTGCCATCATTAATAATTTTTCATTCAATTGTAACTGTTCCTGAAAATATAAAGAACCTACGTATTTGGTTCCATAATGATTGTAATATATGTGTTGAGGAGAGAGATGTCCTACAATGTGTTGTGCCCAGACAACTTTACCGTAATGGTCAGAATCAAAATAATAAAAAGAGCCTCCAAAGCTATGTTGTCCTTTGTCATGTTTTATATCAAGACGTGGGTTCCAGCCAATCTGTTTTTTTTCTACACATTTCTGTCTTACTAAATCTGCCAGCGAACTGCTATCGGTGACAGCATCGGTAATATTATAATCCAACAAATACTGTTCCGGTTTATACTGTTCATAATATCCTTTACCACGGATATAATAGAAAGTATTACTCAAAGTAATTCTATCGTTAAAAATGTAAGTATTGTGCAATTGATAATGTGGCTGGTTAAAGTTGTCAGTTGCATTATCATAAGTTAAATCTTCGTAACCCGGTATCCCTATATTGGCTCTTCGGTCAAGAGCAATATCTTCTTTTGAGGCACCATACCATGCGGCGTGAACTTTCATAGGACCACCAAAAATATTTATCTCAGTTGTCATTTTAGGGTCTATTCGCACTGCATTAAAATAGTAAGACCAACCGTCGTACCAGCTTTGTCTGCGATACCCATCGGATTTTTGTTTTGAAAATCTTCCACCAAAAGACCAACGACCATCAATCAAACCGGAATTAAACTGAAAACTCTGTTTATAGGTACTGCCGACAGTATTATTGTCAGACGTATATTTTCCCATTCCGGATGTAAACAAAGCCGACCTTTGGCTATTTAAACCGTTAGTTACAACATTGATTGAGCCGCCAAACGATGCATCGCCGTAGAGAGAATTGCCCACTCCTCTTTGTATCTGAATATCAGATACATTGGCAGTAAAATCCGGCAAGTCAATAAAATAAGTTACCTGATCTTCCGGGTCATTTAACGGAACGCCATTGATATAAGTAACAATTCGACGATCATCAAAACCTCTTATTCTCAAATAAGTATAACCGAGCGACGCTCCGCCATCGGAATATACAAACGCATTTGGCGTTGTTTCTAAAAGAAGTGGGAATTCACTAACAGTGTAATCTCTTTTAATTTCATCAGAAGAAAAATTGTCAAAAGCAATTGGCGTAACACCGATTTCTGCCCGACTGGCATGAACAACAATATCGGTGCCGCGATAGTAAATGTCTTCAAGTATTATTTTTGCTGGCAGTTGTGAAATTTCAAACTGTTTTGGTTTGTAGCCTACTGATGAAAAAGTAACCCGTGTCATTCCTTCTATTAGAGGAAAAGAGAAATTACCGTTTTTATCGGTAGCCGTTATAGTACCGTCAAAATTTGTTTTGACTGTAACACCTTCAATTGTTTCCCATTCTGAATTAAAAACTATCCCGCTCAATTCAGCCGCATTGGCAAGGGATAGATTTATAAAAATAAAGAAAACTAAAAGAGTGGCAAATAATTTTAATTTTGCCAGGTTAAAATAATTGTTCATGACAGAAGCCTCATACAAAAAAAGTTTATTGTTGAGATCCCGTCCTGTTCGTGGATAAGCCTGAATTCAGGCAAAGGGGATGCAATACATCTCCGTTTTCCTACGCCGGTATTACCCGGATCAGGTCTGAGGGGGTATAATCTCAGGCGGTAACTTTTCGCCACCCCCAACGGAATAAATTTTCTATACTATAATTTCGGAAAGATTTATTTCTGATGCAAGTACTTTTTAAATAATGTAGGTTTTACTATCAATAATTAATATGTATTCAATTATTTTAAATATGAATAATTATATAATTTTTTGTTGTAATCGAATATCTATTTTTCATATTCTTAGTGATAAAAATAACATAAATAAATAAAACTACTAATAACAAAGGAGTAAAGAATGAAAAAACCTCTAATTATTTTAGGTTTTGTTTTGGTTTTGTCTATGCTTTTACTCTCAGGGTGCAATATCTTTGAATGGACCTCGGGAGAAAGTACGGATTCTTTAATTGATGAAGGTAATCAGGAAATGCGTGATGGCAACTGTGCCGCTGCTGTAGAAAAATTTGCCGCCGCAATTGCCGAAGATTCTCTCCATGCCGACGCCCGTTATTTTCATGCCAAAGCAACTTTATGTGCCGCAGGGTTTAATGTTTTGCAATTGGGGACAATGATGTCAGACTCGGTATTTGATAATAGCGATGCACTTCCGTTTACTACAGAAGATTGGAATCTTCTGGTAAATGATCTTTACGGTGCCATAGTTGTTGTCTATGATGATTTAAAACCTGTTTATTATGGTTTTACTCATGGTACCCTAGATAGCAATGATATTGATCTTGAATATGTAGTCGCTATTGGTATCAGAGCTTTGCTAATGTTTCAGGATACAAATCGTGATGGTGTTATTGACGACGACGATTTTGATTTTAATATTTTGTTTAATTCTGGTAGTGATCAGTTTGTAATTAATAATATTAACGATTATATCGCTACTACTGAACCAACAGAGCGTAACGCCTATTTTGATGCAATCGATGAAATTCTTACCGAAGCAATTGACATTATAATAGAAATCATTGAAGATAGAGTGGGTGATGATGGTGCCTTGGATTTAGATG
>QNAD01000062.1 GCA_003641345.1 Candidatus Zixiibacteriota bacterium
AGATCAAGTTTTGATAACTATGATTTTAGTATTGTTGATAATGACTCTTTAAATAAAGTAGCAGGTGATTGGCTTTCTGTTTCTCCTACTTCAGGAACAATCGCCCAGACAGATTCATTCTTGGTGCAGGTTTCTTTTGACGCCAGCGTAATAACTGACCGAGTTGAAGATTATGTCGGCACCCTTGAGATTAGCTACGGTTTGTCAGGAGGATCATTAGATTCTTTAATTACATTGTATAACTATCTTCAGGTACCATGCCTTGACACTACTTATGTTGCATCAAAAAGTTCGGAACCTGAAGGACCGGCTTACAATTGGATTTCAGCTAAAGATAACGGATTTATTTTACCTAAAGAAATATTTTATAATAACGAGAGTAGTTCAGACCCTCTTGACGATGGCAGTGCCGGACCTATCGTATTAGGATTTGATTATGAATTTTATGGTCAAACTTACAATTCGGTATATATAGGTGTAAATGGTGCTATTTCATTTACCGATACTGATTTAAACTCAGGTGGTTATTATTCAAATTTCACTCTGCCCGGAGCACCTTTTTCAACTTTCCTTCCTGTATTCTGGAATGACCTTATTATCGATACTGAACTTGTTCCTTCAAGTGGTATTTATATATATAAAAAATTAGATACTGCCATAATTGAATGGTATCATCTGGCAAACTTTAATCAATTCGGTGATACGACTACTAATTTTCAAGTGATCCTGACTAAAGACAGATCTATACTCTATCAATACAAAGATGTCGGTGTCAGCGGACTTGAAGCTACTGCTTTGATTGGTGTTGCCGGTTCAGGATGCGAGAACACATCATTCTTTAATAGCGGTGATATTCCCGCAAATCAAGTGGGGAATAATGAAGCTGTTAAATTTAATAATACAACCGGTGTATGGATGTTAAGCGGTGATTTTAATAATGATGATTTGATAGGAATCTCTGATTTAACATTTTTAGTAGCCTACCTGTTTGACTCAGGAGAAGCACCAATTCCATTAGAAATGGGTGATGTAGATTGTTCAGGTGAAATTGGAATCTCTGACATTATTTATATTGTAGATTACTTGTTTGTAGAAGGTACTATTCCGTGTTCTTTCTGGGTGTCATATTAAATAAAGAAATGCTACAAAAAAACCCGCCAAGGCGGGTTTTTTTGTATTTATAATATTTTTACAAAAAGGCAAAAATCGCAGAGTTCGTAAATTCTAATAATTGTTGTGGGAAAAAACCTAATCCTAATGTTCCTAAAGCAGTTATTAAAAGAACAATTATTATTGAAACTGGCATTCTAATTGGAGTTGGCATAATTTCTGTTTTCTCAAAATAACTAACTTTTATAACTCTTAAATAATAGTAAACAGATATAAATGAATTCATAACACCAATAACAGCTAATAAAATAAACCCATCTTTTACAGCATTAGAAAATATATAAAACTTTCCGAAAAAACCAATCGTAGGCGGAAAGCCAGATAAAGCAAACATAAACAAAGCTAATATTGCTGTAAGATAAGGATTGGCTTTGGATATCCCAGCCAACTCCGAAAAATTAGCCTTACCATTGGAGCGTGTTTCTATCAGAGCAATTATAGCAAAAGCACCCAAATTAAACAATCCATAACCTACCAGATAAAACATAGCCGATGAAACAGATTCAGAATTCCCCACTGCAAATGCAACCAAAATATAACCAGCGTGAGCAATTGATGAATAAGCTAACATCCGTTTCACATTGTCTTGGCGAAGAGCTAAAACATTCCCAACAGTCATTGTAATTACCGCCAACACCCAAAAAACAGGCATTAACTCATCAAGAGCAGAAAATCCAAAACTAAAAATTCTCATCAAAACCGCAAACGCAGCAGCTTTGGGAACTACTGAGAAAAATCCGGTAATAGGTGTTGGTGCTCCTTGATAAACATCAGGAACCCAACTATGAAAAGGAACGGTACCAACTTTAAATCCAAACCCAACCAAAATCAAAGAAGCACCGGAATAAAGATATAATTTATAATTACTGATTATATAATGGTAATCAGTAACTAAACGACGTAAATCAGTAGTGCCGGAAGAACCATATATAAAAGCAATCCCAAGAAGCAGAAACGCCGATGCAAAAGAACCCATAATCAAATATTTGATTCCTGCCTCATTTGATTCAAGGGAACGGCGAGCAAATGCAGCCATTACATATAACGGAATAGACATTATTTCCAACCCTAAAAAGATTACAATCAAATCGGTTGAATTAGCCATCACCATCATACCCATCGTGGAAATATTCAACAATGCATAAAACTCTGAACGGTTAATATTTTTAAACGTAAAATAATTTGGTGCTGAAAGTAAAACTATAATTGATAGAGTAGAAAATATAATTTTAAAGGCTACTCCAAAATTATCACAAGAAACCATCCCAAAGAACCCTGATTGCTGATCACCCCATTGCCCCACAGCCAAATATAATGAAATAGCTAAACCAATAAATCCTATCGAAGATCCAAACTTTGATAAGCTCTTATTGGAAGCTAAAAGTAAAATGATAAAAGCTGAAACCAAAAGAGCAATTTCTGGTCCTATCATTGAGAAGTCTATTGATGCCGATGTAAAATCAATCATATTTTTTTAATTTCCAACAACGTACCGTTGTTCAATTATTAGAAGCCTCATCCGCCTCCAAAACCAAGTTTAATTTCACCCTTTTCAACAATTACCGGAACAATTCTTTGTCCTCCACTTAATTCCAATAATTCCCCCTGAGCAGTCTCCACTTTATGAATATCAATTTCTTTATATTCAATACCATTATCAGTATAATGTTTCTTTGCCGCCGCACAATAAGGACATCCATCCTTTGTGTAAATTGTAACTTCAGCCATTATTTTCCCCCACCATTCAAATCTGACCATGTTACATTTTCTGCCTGAAAATTATATTTGAAATCTTCATTTTCATATTGAACGGTTGTTGCAGTTCCAATTTGTTGTATAACCGAATTTACTGCCGGTTCTATTCTATCCAAGAAAGGCTTAGGGTAGATACCAATCCAGAATATCAGAATAATCAACGGCAATAATATTATCTTTTCACGCCAACTTAAATCAGAGAGACCTTCGTTTTCTTTTTTAGTGATTTTACCAAAAATAACTCTTTGATACATCCAAAGCATATAACAAGCTGAGAGAATAACACCGGAAGCGGCGATAATCGCATAAACCATATTTGCTTTAAAAACACCCAATAAAATTAAAAATTCTCCGACAAAACCATTTGTCAATGGCAAACCAATGGATGACAAAGTTACTATCATAAAAACTGCAGAGAAAAGCGGCATCACTTTAGCTATCCCACCAAAATCTTCAATCAATCTTGTATGTCGTCGTTCGTAAATCATGCCCACAATCAAGAACAAAGCTCCGGTTGATACACCATGGTTCAACATCTGAAGCACAGCTCCTTCTATCCCCTGCATATTCAAAGCAAACAGCCCAAGCATAATAAAGCCCATATGAGAGACCGATGAAAAAGCAACAAGTGATTTAACATCTTTTTGAACCATCGCAACCAAAGCACCATAGATAATTGCGATTATTGACAATACACTTATATAAGGCAAATATGCCACAGTAGCTTCGGGAAACATCGGCAGACATATCCGTATAAAACCATAAGTCCCCATCTTAAGCAGTACACCTGCAAGAATTACTGAGCCAGCAGTAGGAGCTTGAACATGAGCATCTGGCAACCATGTATGGAACGGAAAAAGAGGTACTTTAATGGCAAAAGCTAATGCAAAGGCACCAAACAACCACATCTGCACATCGGATGCAATAGGCATCTCCATCAGTTTCAACATATCAAAGGAATAAACACCTGAGTATTTTTGATATTCAAAAAGTAAATACATTATTGCAACCAGCATCAAAAGTGAACCAAACATAGTAAACAGAACAAACTTGATAGCCGCATAAATTCTTTTAACTCCACCCCATAACCCGATAATGAAGTACATCGGAACCAACATAACTTCCCAAAAGACATAAAACATAAACAAATCCAAAGAACAGAAGACACCAACCATGCCGACCGTTAAGAGAAGCATCGAAATATAATATCCTTTTACACCAGTCTTGATAGAGTTCCACGATGCTAATATTGCCAAAACCGTTAAAACTGTTGTCAGAGCAATCAAAAGAAGCGATATACCATCAACACCCATATGGTAATTTATGCCAAACGATGTAATCCATGGAATATTAATTTCAAATTGCATTCCATTTGCAAGCGGTTCAAACATGGAATAAAGCAAGAAAGATAAGAGCATCGTTATAAATGCAATTATCAACGAAACCGATTTAATTGTATCATGACGTTCTTTAGGAACAAACAGCAGAAGAACAATACCGATTGCCGGGAAAAAAGTAATCAATGTCAGTATCTGAGATTCCATATTTTTCTATTCCATCAAAAAGTAAAATAAAATCAAAATTACACCACCTGCAAAAATTGTTGCATACGAACGAAGTTTCCCATCTTGCCCCTGTCGGAATGTCTCAGAAATATCATTATACAAAGTAGCCATTCCATTTAAAAATCCATCAATAATTACAACATCTATAAATTTCCACAAAAACAATGAAAAATAAACCAAAGGCCTAATAATAACCGCTCCATAAATTTCATCCACATAATATTTATTCAAAAGCAACTTATGAAGTCCCTTTAATTTTTGTTGGAAATTTGTAGCCAATTCAGGTTTTTTATTATAAAACAATCTTGCTAAGAAAATCGCAATTAGTACTAATACAACCGATGCTCCCATCAGCCCCCATTCTGCCGACGCATTGGCACCGGAAGATAACAAAGCATGTTGTACGGCAACATGATTACTGGTAGCCATTACAGGTTCTAACCAATGTTCAAAATGATTAGCAACGCCAAATATATGTGGTAAACCTACCCATCCGCCCACTACTGATAAAACCGCCAAAACCATAAGAGGAATTGTCATAGTTTTTGGAGATTCATGAATATGTGATTTTGTCTCTTTATCCATTCTCTCTTTGCCATGAAAAGTCATATAAACCAGCCGGAACATATAAAATGCTGTCATTCCTGCAGTAACAAAACCTATTACCCAAAAAATTGGGTGACCGTATTGCGATGAGAATGATTTCCAAAGAATTTCATCTTTCGAGAAAAATCCGGATAATCCCGGAATTCCGGATATTGCAATCGTAGCAATAAAGAATGTCCAGTATGTTACAGGGATATATTTTTTTAGCCCACCCATTTTTCTCATATCCTGCTCATCAGACATTGAATGGATAACTGATCCTGCTCCTAAAAACAGCAAAGCTTTAAAAAAGGCATGAGTCATAAGATGAAAAATTCCAGCAGAAAAAGATGCTACCCCACAGGCTAAAAACATATAACCTAATTGACTAACCGTTGAATAAGCCAGTACTCTTTTTATGTCATTTTGAGCCATACCGATTGTTGCCGCAAAAAATGCAGTCGCTGCACCAATAATTGCAACTACCATTAAAGCATCGGGCGACATTATATATAAAATATTCGTTCGTGCAATCATATATACGCCAGCCGTTACCATCGTAGCCGCATGTATGAGAGCTGATACCGGAGTAGGACCTTCCATAGCATCGGGAAGCCAAACAAAAAGTGGTATCTGAGCAGATTTACCTGTAGCTCCAACAAAAAGTAAAATACAAATAGCAGTTATCAATCCACCACCTGCAATAAAAGCAGTCGGTGCCGCCTGAATAACATCGTGAAAATTCAACGAACCAATATTCCAGAAAATTAAAAACATCCCCAACAAAAACCCAAAATCACCAATGCGATTGACAATAAAAGCTTTTTTACCAGCATCGGAAGCAGATTTTTTCTCAAACCAAAAACCAATTAGTAAATACGAGCACAAACCTACGCCTTCCCATCCGACAAACATAAGAAGAAAGTTGTCTGCCAAAACAAGAGTAAGCATAGAAAAAGTAAACAAATTCATATATGTAAAAAATCGACCATAACATTTATCATGAGACATATAACCAATTGAATAAACATGAATCAAGAACCCAACTCCAGACACAACCAAAATCATAACTGCAGAAAGAGGATCAAGCAATAATCCAAAATTGACATGGAAACTACCAGAATTTATCCATGTAAAAAGTACTTGTTCCATGACTCTGCTATCAGCCGGCAAGGCTTTCAAGTCAAAAAACAGCATCAAAGAAACAATAAAAGACAAACCAACCAAACCGGAAGCTATAATACCACTAAGAGTTCTTGAAATTTTCCCCAAGAAAAGACCATTAATTAAAAAACCGATAAAAGGTAACAGGGGAATCAGATAAATATACTCAGACATACTTCCTACCACTTCAAAATATTAAATCGGTCAATATTTATCGTTTCACGATTTCTATATAATAAAATCACCATAGCTAAACCAACCGCCGCTTCAGCAGCAGCAACAGTCAAAACCAAAAATACAATTGCATGTCCATCAACAACATTAAGAACTCTGGAAAATGCAATCAATACTAAATTTGCAGAATTAAGCATCAATTCAACCGACATCATAATAATAATAATATTTCGTGAAATCATAACACCAAGAACGCCGATTCCAAATAATGCAACTGCTACTATCAAATAGGCTGATATCGGTACCATTAGTTTTGCACCTCATCTATTGCCTGTTGTTCATTAGATTCAATAACTGCCGAACCGTCCTCAACGCTATCTCTTCGTGCAATAATCACTGCACCTACTATAGCCGCCAGAAGTAAAATTGAAGTCAGTTCAAAAGGATAGAGATAACGGGTAAATAACAACTCTGCAATCTGTTCTATTGAACCGAAATTGTCCGGAGAAGTATTCATAATACCTACCGCCGCAGAATCTAACCCTGTGCCACCTCTGAAGATAAAGGCCAATTCAACAAACATTAAAAACGATATTGAATACTTTACAGTTTTACTTATCGGAGAAGATGGAGCACCAAGATCTTCGCCAGCTCTTAAATTAAGCATCATTATTACAAACAGAAAAAGAACAAGAATTGCTCCCGAATAAACGATAATCAACATCGCTCCCATAAATAATGCACTCAATTGAATATATAAAACAGCTTGGGCAACTAATGATAGAATCAAGAACAGAACCGATGCAATAGGATTGCGTTGGAAAATCATCATTGATGCTCCAAAAATAGCAACAATTGCTGAAACGACAAATATGATTAAATCAAGATTCATCAGATTTTATCTGTAACTCCATATACTTTTCTAACTTTACGATACATTTTCTTAAGTGGGTTTTCTTTTCTCGGATGCTTAACTAACATCTGTTCTTTGCTCCAAAGAAAATCATTTCTATCACCGGCAGAAAACTCATAATCCTGACCCAAAAAGATTGCTTCTTCTGGACATGCTTCTTCACAAAATCCGCAATATATACAACGTAAAAGATTTATTTCATAAATTTTAGCTTTTCGCTCACCCTTATCAGTCTCTTCCGGTTCCATGTAAATAGCATCAGCAGGGCAAGCCGCAGCACACAATCCACAACAGACACATCTCTCAGAACCATCATCGTAACGTTCCAAAAAGTGACGACCACGATAACGAGGTGCCATCGGTTTTTTCTTTTTCGGATAATCCAGAGTAATCGGTTTTTTGAAGAAATATTTTAATGTGGTAGCTAACCCCACTGGCAACTTCAAAAAAACATTTCCAACAGCTCTAATTACATCTCTCATAGACTATTACCCATTTATTAATTCCACATCATAAATCCGGCTGTTACCAACGTATTCAACAAAGCCAGAGGGAACAAAACTTTCCACCCAAAACTCATAAGTTGGTCATAACGCAAACGCGGGAATGTAGCCCGTAGCCAAATATAGAAGAACATAAACAAAAATACTTTTAATACAAACCATAAAATCGATGGCAACCAAGGACCTTGCCATCCCCCAAAAAATAGTGTCGCACCAACTGCGGAAACTGCTAACATATTGGCATATTCACTAATGAAAAACATTGAAAAACGCATTGATGAATATTCAGTATGGTATCCGGCAACAAGCTCTGAATCAGCTTCCGGAAGATCAAACGGTGCCCGATTTGTTTCAGCAACGGCACAAGTTAAATATAATAAAAAACCAAATGGCTGCTTCCAAACAAACCAATCTTTGAAAAACCAAATCGAATCAGTGCCTTGCATTTCAACAAGCTCTCTCATTGATAAAGTATTGGCTATTAAGATAACTCCGATTATTGAAAGACCATAGCTGACTTCGTATGAAATCATCTGTGCAGAAGCTCTTAAACCTCCTAAAAGCGAATATTTTGAACCCGACGACCATCCTGCAAGAACAATACCATAAGTGCCAAGCGATGTAACAGCAAAAACAAAAAGAATTCCGATATTCAAATCCGAGATAACCATTTTTATCTGATGGCCAAACAGTTCAGTGTCCATTCCAAAAGGAATAACCGCAAATGTAAGTAAAGACGGCACAAATGAAATCAAAGGAGCTATAGCAAATGTTACTTTCTCAACATTATTAGGGACTAAGTCTTCTTTGAAGATCAATTTAAGTCCATCTGCAATAGGCTGAAGCAAACCAAATGGACCAGCATAGGTTGGTCCCATACGGTGTTGAAGATGTCCCAGAACTTTTCTTTCCAGCCATGTCGAATACGCACAGCCAGTCAGAACTGCAACAACCACTACCACAACTTTAATTGATGATATTAAAATAATTTCTAACATAATTTAATCATCTACTCGACTTAGTTTAATTCTATCAATTCGTTTCTTTCGCATCATC
>QNAD01000433.1 GCA_003641345.1 Candidatus Zixiibacteriota bacterium
AAAAATACGGCAATAAAATTCCCCGTAGCAGGTGGTTGCCATTGGTAACGGCATTTTCCTTTTAATTGTCCCGAAAAAATCATTTTGCCCGAGACATCAAAAATTTTGAAATTGGTAATGTTATTATTTTTCTGCTCAAAATAAAAACTACCATTCGTAGGGTTCGGATAAATTTTTATTTTTCTGGAATTTTTATCGCCCCCCCCATTGATGCCGGCAACTCTGTGCCACATTCCAAAAGCATATTCACCTATCATCAATGTATCCAATGTTAAATAACCATTTGTGCTATTCCCTTGTTTATAAGCATTTGTAATATGCCATTCATCGGCTGTATTTTGGCGATACAAGAGAACTAATGAATCGGGGAATCAATCAAAAACCCATAATCCAAATGAGCATATGAACCGGTAGTAGCTACACTATAAAGGAATCGTGCCGTAATATTGAATGTGTCAGGCAAAATTCCTTCTACCTTCCAATAGCGTTTATCTGTTAAATATAATCCGGGAATACCTATTTCAAAAGGATCGGGAGCTACCCAATTATGTTCTACCTGAATAAATGCCGAATCGGAAATCTGATTGACATATAGCGTAAGATAGGTATTAGAAAATGGAATAACCGCAACACTCGAAATTACCTTACTGCCAGTAGTTCGTGCATCACACATTTTTTGATTTAAATCCATATAAGCATGGGTAGGTTCAAACGGCAACGAAAACGATGCCTGACCAAATTCGCCCGAGAAGTTCACTTCTTCGGCTTGGAAATGCCACAAATCATCAGAAAATGAAACTTCTACACGATTTGAATTCGTGAAGTTTGTTCGTTCGCGTAACCGCTGACGCACATATACCGTTACATCGTAGTTGCCGCCATTGGGCACTACCGAAAATGAGTCCACTGAGAAATGCGGATATCCCGGAGAAAATACCCAGCCATCAAAAAAGTCAGTCATATCAATGCCTGTATAAGTAGTCAGAAAATCCTGCAAATCGTAGGACGAAACATCTTTCAACCCGAAAGCAGTAACATATGCCCTCACAGCATTGAAGAACAGTGTGTCGCCAAAATAATTCCGCAGCGTATGTACTACCGAAGCACCTTTATCATAAGTTGTTGTTCCGTAGGTTGTATTTTGCGGCATAGGATAAAGCGGATAAATACCACCGTCATCATATTCTGCTACCCTGATGGCATTGGCATGTGTGGACATCAAATACGAAACATAAGTTGGCTTATCATATAGAAATTCATGGTAAAACGATTCGGCAAAAACCGCCCACCCCTCATTAATCCACATATCTTCGGCAGAAGCACAAGTCAGATAATCACCAAACCAATGGTGCGACAATTCGTGGGCATACAGGTATTCGTAACTGGAACCACCGTCAATCACTGCTGATGGATAAGCAATACTGGTAGCATGTTCCATAGCTCCACTGTTGAATGGTACTCCAACATAGCCTACTCGTTCCCAACGATAGGGACCAAAATATTGCTCAAAGCCGGCAAGGATTTGTTTAAGGTGCGAAAATGAGCCAATGGCATCAGTACTATCGCCCGGAAGGACATAAATACCTATTGGGATAGGTCCTGTCATACTGTTAAAGGTGTCGGTAACAGCTACATAATTAGATACAGCCACCGATGCCAAATAAGTCGGGATAGACTGGTGAAGTATCCAATGCCAGGTTTTGGTACCATCACCGTTGTCGGTAACTTGTTCCATGGTTCCGTTACATACTGCAGTCAGATTATCTGCTGTAGTGATAATAAAATCGTAAGTTGCACGGTCGTTAAAATCATCAAGGCAAGGAAACCAAACCCGCCCGTAATTGTGTGGAATATCCTGAAATCCGACACCAAGATTATAGGCAGTAGAACTACCCGAAAAATAAAATCCACCCCATCCCGACGGGTCAGTAATGGGATGTCCGTGATAAAACACATTCAGCCAAACTGTATCCTGACTATTGTAAGCATGTGCCGGTAAAATATGAATAAGTGTATCATTATACGAAAACGAACAGAGTGTATCGTTCACAAAAACAGAATCTACGGTAAGTGCTTGCAAATCTAACGGGAAATATGCCAGATTATCAATTTTCGGTGTTGCGGAAAGCACGGTATTACCACTAATAGTTTGCCCTGATATATTAGTAATATCCAGGTTGATATCATAATGCAATACATCTAGTGTATCACTGTGGTTGGGTTGTGCAAAACTATTGAACGCTAAAAAGACAAAGCAAAAAGGAAAAATAATAAATTTTCTCATGATTTCAGGATTTTATATGCTCTACAAAAGTAAGAAAAAAATTTAGATTACTGTTTTTCCTTCAATTAATGAAAAAAAATAAATATGTTTTTCTTATGAAAAATTATGTAGTTTTGTATTTTTATTCCAAAATCTATTTCTATCTATTATGGAATAGTTAGTTTAGGATATTGATATGTTGTAGCTAATTAGAAAAAATGAGTATTCCATCATAAAACAATCAAAAGAATATTATCTTTGTAATATGGATATTGAAATGTATAAAAAT
>QNAD01000434.1 GCA_003641345.1 Candidatus Zixiibacteriota bacterium
CATCAAAGCGTAGAATTCTATAAACTATAAGCCACTTGAGAATAGGTCAAGATTTATTATGGAATTAAGATATCCGCTAAAAAGACGGAAAAGCAAAACAGTTAAAATTGGCGATGTTATTATTGGTGGTGGTTTCCCAATTGCTATCCAGTCTATGACAACCGCCGATACACGAGATGCGGATTCTACTATTGCCCAAATAAATCAACTCTTTGATGCCGGATGTGAAATAGTTCGTATTTCTGTATTGAATCACGAGGCGGCAGAAAACCTTGAAAAAATCAGAGATAATGTCAAACAACCGATAGTAGCGGATATACATTTTCAATACAAGCTGGCGTTAAAAGCTATCGAAGCCGGTTTTGATAAAATTAGAATCAACCCGGGTAATATTGGAGCTGAATGGAAAGTCCGCGAAGTTACCAAGGCGGCTAAAGATGCTGAAGTACCTATCAGAATTGGCGTTAATTCTGGTTCGCTTCCCGAAGATGTCTTAAAACAATACGGGCATGATGACCCGCGAGCGTTTGTTGAAGCGGCTATCAGAGAAATTCAGGTTCTTGAAGATATGAATTTTAATGATATTATTATCTCCGTTAAATCAAGTAGTACTAAAACCACTTTCTGGGCATATCATATGCTTGCTGAAAAATGTGATTATTCCCTGCATATTGGCATAACCGAATCCGGCACCCTTGATACAGGAACCGTGAAATCATCGGTCGGAATCGGGGCGATGCTTATGACTGGTATAGGTGATACGCTAAGAGTGTCATTGTCTGCTGACCCTATCCACGAAGTCAAAGTTGCTAAACAGATTTTGAAATCATGCGAATTGATGCAGGAAGGTGTCGAAGTTATTGCTTGTCCTACATGCGGACGATGTCAAATAGACATGATTTCTTTGGCTGAATCAATCGAAGCTAAAACCAGACATATTAAAACTCCTCTCAAAGTTGCTGTGATGGGTTGTGCGGTCAATGGACCGGGTGAGGCAAAAGCGGCTGATGTTGGTATAGCGGGAGGCGATGGGCAAGGGATGCTTATCAAAAAAGGGGAAATAGTTGCTCGTTTCAAAGAAGAGGAACTGGAAGAAAAATTACTATCTGAAATAGAATTAATGACTGGCGAAAAAATCGAGCAGGCGAAGCCTGATTGATTTATATCGCCAGCAAGAGCAGGTCAGGCGTGCCTTCCTGACATCTTTATAACTAATTTGATTGATATAAAAAATCAGGTCTCAAGAATAAGAAAGACCTGATCTACAATTTCATTTTTTGTTTTAATATTATGATTTTTTAAAATAATATTTTCGTCGCTGTCCGAAGGAATCAAATATATAATATATGGTGGGTTGCTGGGATACATATCGAACTCTGATTATTAATCTAAAGAAGCCCGAAAGAGTGTTTTAAAAGTTACCAATTTTCCGGTGACATCTTTGGATCCTTTTATCCCAATCTCCAGCCCAGCCTTGTTCTAAAGCCTTTTTACACAAAGCAATTGCCTCTACGAAATTTTTCTTTTTTTCCAAAATTATAGCAAGTTGTTCAAAACCCTTGTGACCGGGAAGTCCGTCTTCAAACTTTTTCTTGAATGCTTTAATTGCCTGTTTAGCTACGTTGATCTGTTGCTGACATGCTGTGATTGCTATATCAAGACAATCTGATTTATCTCTATCACGGTAATAGACCATAATTTTTGTTTGGTAAAGAAAATGAATATCCAAAACCTTAGTGTCATCATATAAAAGTGATTCGGCTTTTTGGCAAATTAGCTTTGCTAAATACCTATCTTCATCCTTGTTAAACCAGCTCGCCAAACCACTTAAGAATTGGACAACTGATGCACTTGATTCTAATATCTGCCCACTGATGATATCGTTATCTGATAAGCCCATTGGTTGGTATTGTTTTAGAATATATTTACGTTCAGCGTCAGTAAAATCACCTATCCACCAGTCTTCAAGGTTGTAATAGGCAATCTCCCCACCTATCTTTCCTTTTCCAAATAGGGCGTCAAATATTCCCATTACAAAAATTCCCTCATTGAGCAATCATAGGGCAAGATCCCGTCCCCGTAATTCTGCCATTTAATATATATTTCTCTTTACTGCTATATATCATGAATAAATATATTGATTTAAAATTTTTCTGCAATTAAAATGGCGGGGTACATGGAATATATTCGAACTTTTCTCGATGTTAATAGATTTTGATTATTTTTTTATAAAAACTTTCCGTCGCTGTTCGAAGGAATCAAATATATAATATAAAGCGGAGAGACAGGGATTCGAACCCTGGATAGGGGATGCCTATACACGCTTTCCAGGCGTGCGCCTTCAACCACTCGGCCATCTCTCCCATATTTATAATTAGTCTGTTTTCAAAAATGAAATAACAGATAATTTTCAAAGAACAATATCATCTAATAAATAGAATTTATGAAAAAAGACAAGCATATTCTTAAGTGATTTATTACCTGCTAATTACACGTAATATATTGTAATTTAATTTTTAGAAATTAACTGCTGATGTTTGCTGAAAAATTTC
>QNAD01000435.1 GCA_003641345.1 Candidatus Zixiibacteriota bacterium
AACAATAACGATGGCAATTCAGAAGCCAACGTTGAAACATCAGACGGAGAGGATTCTCCTTTTGCCGGAGCTACTATAGACAACGCATCGTTTAACTACCCATATTGGTTCACGCAAGCTTTCAACAAAATAAGAAGGAATTGGAGAAATCCAATCAGTGCTGACATACCAATAACCTGCACTATTTATTTTCAAGTAATCAAATCCGGAAGATTGGTAAAAGCTGAAATAAAAAAACCTTCCGGAATACCCGCTTTTGACAATGCTTGTCTTCGCTCAGTAGAGAACTCTACCCCATTTCCTCCGTTGCCAAGACAATTTGTAGATGAAATCATTGGAATAACATTGCCGATGCAATACCAACCATAATTAAGAGGCACAAATGAAAATTATTAAATTCTATTCTTTAATCTTAGTATTATTTTTTCTTTCAGGTAATCTTTTTGCACAGGAAGATGACCGAGAAGTATTTGAATATCTTTTTGATACTCTTACAACAGGTTCAGTGGCTCCCCGAATGATAGGTGTCGAAGAAATGAAATATATCGGCACTCAGTATATTAGTAAAAACGACTCCACCTTAATGAGATATATAACTGCTGTAATTCAATATGATATTGATTTTTACGCTGATTTTGAATTAGTCTTAGCTGATAGTTTTTATCTAAAAACTTATGAAATTAAAGAATTGGACATCTTGGGCTGGAAAAGATTAGGGGCGGAATTTATTGTTAAATTAGAAGCTGAATTCCCGGGACAAGAATTAAGAGTCTGGTGGAGTTTAATTGACACCGGAAACAAACAGCAATTTGCCCGTGAAAAAATTGAAATGAAAAAATCTGAATGGCGTCAATTAGGACATAAAATCAGTAATGAAATAGTTAAAACTCTTACGGGCGAAGATGGAATATTTCTAACGAAAATTGTATATGTCAAAAAAAATAACAAGAACAAAGAAATTTTCATATCTGATTTTGATGGTGCCAATGAGATACAGTTAACAAACAATAAATCAATAAATATCTCTCCTACATTCGCACCAAATGGAAAATATATTTATTTTACTTCTTATATGGATGGCGACCCTCAACTTTACATGGTAGATATTAATTCTAAAGTATCCGAAAAAATAGGCAGTTACAACGGAATAGTAGCGGCACCTTCGATTTCTCCCGATGGAGATAAAATCGCATGTGTCTTAAGCAAAGATGGCAATTCTGAAATTTACCTTTTAGACTTGAGGGGTAAAGTAATTAAAAGATTGACACGTCATCGCTCTATTGATACATCACCTACATGGTCACCAGACGGAAAAGAAATTGCTTTTGTTTCAGACCGCTCTGGTTCCCCTCAAATCTACATTATGGACTCATTCGGTTTAAATAACAGAAGATTGACATTTCAGGGACGCTATAACGATTCTCCAATTTGGGCGAAAAATGGAGATAGAATCACATTTGTAAGCAGGACGAAATATGGGCGGTTTGATTTAGCATCAATCAATACGGACGGTACCGATTTTCGCGTATTAACAATGGTCGGGATGAATGAAAATCCGCATTTTTCCCCTGACGGAAAACATATTATTTTTTCATCAACTCGATTAGGTCCTAAAGATATTTTTACGATGGACATAACCGGTCGTAATCAAAGACGTTTGACTCGATATGGTTTTTGTTCTAACCCTATTTGGGGACCAATTAAATGAAAATATTTATCGAAAAATAAGCTTTATTGTCACTTTTTATATTGACTGCATTTTTTCATTCTTTAGATTAGAATAAGTGTAAGAATTAGTAAATAATGTTATATCCATAATGGAGGTATTTTTATGAAAAGATTTGCAATGTTAACAATTATGGGCTTAGTACTAATAGGATTAGTATTCAGCTCGTGCGGCAAGAAAAAAGAAATTGTACCTGAAGCCCCGCCAATTGACACTACCACAAAAGTGGAAGAACCTCCACCACCACCGCCTCCGCCGCCTCCTCCGCCACCACCAAAACTTAAAGAATCTCAGCTAATGACAGTTCACTTTGATTTTGACAAATATAATCTTAGAGATGATGCCCGTGCTTCATTAGATAACAATTTCAATTTACTCACAGAATTTTCAGATGTGATTGTTAAAATTGAAGGACATTGCGACGAACGTGGTACAGTTGAATACAACTTGTCACTTGGTGAAAAACGAGCCAAAGCTACTATGGATTATTTAATTGGCCTTGGAGTTCCTGAGAACAGGCTGTCAATTATCAGCTTCGGGAAAGAACGTCCAGTAGATAATGCAAGCAATGAAAAAGCCTGGGCTAAAAACCGTCGCTGTGAGTTTAGAATTGTATCTCAATAAAAAGTTGTGAGAACAATTATGATTAGTATTAAAAAAACATACATAACCGCCATACTCTCAATGGCGGTTATATTTTGTGGATTGCTATTGGTTAACTGTGTAACTCCACGTCATATCGAAGAACTAAAGACAGAGTTAAATGAACTTAAACAGCAAAACCAAAATACACAAGATATGGTCACCCGTATGGACACAATTATT
>QNAD01000436.1 GCA_003641345.1 Candidatus Zixiibacteriota bacterium
AGAAAAAATTCATTATCAAGCACCATCGGCAGAACAAGTAAAGCCGGAAATGGATAAATTTATAGAATGGTTTAATAAAGAAATAAAGTTAGATTATGTTTTAAAATCTGCAATTGCTCATTTTTGGTTTATAATAATTCACCCTTTTGATGATGGAAACGGGCGTATTGCTCGTGCTATCTCTGATTTATTATTGGCTCGGTCGGATGATAGTTCACAAAGATTTTACAGTTTATCTAATCAAATACTTACGGAAAGAAAAGTATATTATGAAACACTTCAAAGGGTTCAATACAAAGCCGGAGATATTACTGAATGGTTAATTTGGTATTTGAATTGTTTATATAGAGCATTAAAAAATACGGAAAAAACTATTAACAAAGTTCTTTATAAAGCCGAATTTTGGGATAAACATAAAAATACAGAATTAAATGCGAGACAGCGATTAATGTTAAATAAACTTCTCGACGGATTTACAGGAAAACTAAAAACATCTAAATGGGCTAAAATAACAAAATGTTCACAAGACACAGCATTAAGAGATATAAAAGATTTAATAGAAAAGGGAATTTTAAGACAAGAGAAATCAGGAGGAAGGAGTACAAATTATGAATTGGTTGAAAATTGAAAATACATGATCTAACAAAGAACTGAGCTAACCCCCAAATAAAAATCAAGATTTTTTTATTTTCAAAATTCCCCGCTGCCGCATTCTATCGTAACAAACAAAAAAATAAAACAGTATTTGGTAGAATTCATTATTTACCATCCCGAAGCTAAAATGTCGGCAATATGGATTGTTTTTATCGGTATTTTATTCCGTGAGATATATGCTTGTATATTCATCAGGCAGGACGATTCGGTGGAGACAATGTATTCGGCACCTGTTTTCATGGCACCTTCCACTTTTTGTTGTGTCATAGCCGACGAGATACCCGTAAATTTTGCAACAAAAGTACCACCGAACCCACAGCAAACTTCTGCGTTTTCCATTTCTACCACTTCCAGTCCTTTTACATTGTAGAGCAGACTGCGGGGCTCTTTTTTGATACCGTATTCCCGTAGTGCCGAACAGGCATCGTGGTAAGTTACTTTGTGTGGAAACACGGCATTGAATTCCGTAAAATTTATTTTGTTGACCAAAAAATCCGTCAACTCAAACAAGTTGCGATTCAGTCGTTCGTATTCGCGGTATTCATCAGAATTTTTGTCGGTAAACAGTTTGGGGTAGTGGTTTTTAATAAATCCCGTGCACGATGCTCCCGGGCTGACGATGGGGCGGTCGTTAGGAAAATCCTTGAAAAATTTGATTGCCAGTTTTCGTGTCTTGTCCCAGTAGCCGCTGTTAAACTGTGGTTGCCCGCAGCAAGTTTGGTTGGGATTGTAATTTACTGCAACGCCGGCTTTTTCCAAAAGTTTAATGGTGTTTCGAGCTGTCTCGGGATAAAGCTGGTCGATAAAACAGGGTACGAACAAGTCAACAGTCATCATGGAAATTGTATTTTAGTGTCTTTCCTCCTGAAAAGTTGGTAGTTGCGTTGTTCGTCAACTTTAATTTTTTTTGTAAAAATAAATTTCCCTACTTTGATGTAGCCGGTAATTTTTAAGTTGGCACTTCGTTTCAAAAAAGTTTTTATCACTTCAAGCGATACATTTTTTACGGAAGTAAATTTCAGTGAAAAATTAAAACGGTAGGTTTCTTTGCTGTTGGGCTTCAGCCGGATATTTTTTTTGCCGGTAATAGTTGCAATTTGGCTACCGGACTTACTGTTAATAATCAGACTGACTTTCCGGATGGTGAAGGCATATTTATTGTTATTGGTAATGGGCATCATTACATTGAAATCTACGCCGTCTCTACTGACTTTCAGTAGCTCAAGACCTTCGATATTTCCCATTTCCACATCCTTGAACGAGCATCCTGAAAACAAAAAAGAAAATCCAGTTAAGAATAATGTAATGATTAAGAAAATACTTTTTTTCATTTTAATTGGTCCTGTTATTTTTTTGCTTGATATTTTTTTTCTGATTTTTAAGTTCCAAAAGCGGATTGTCTGGAGTTAGCCATATTTTATTCACAATTTAGAATTCAAAATTAAAACTACTCTTCTTCTTCCATTGCAGCCATTAGTTCATCTGTAATATCCAGATTATGGAAAACATTTTGCACATCATCGTCATCTTCAAATGCTTCAATCATGTGCATAACTTTCTTTCCGTCTTCAACAGGTAATTCTTTTTTCTCGTGAGGGATGCGTTCCAGTCCGGCATTTTCAATTTCTACGCCCATTTCGTCCAATTTTTTTTGCATACTGCCAAAATCTTCCATGGCTGTGGTTACAATAATCTGTCCGTCTTCCTGCTGAATATCTTCGGCACCACCGTCAATCAAATCTAATTCAATTTCTTCGAGGTTAACGCCTTCTTCCTTTAAATAAAAAACACCTTTGCGGGTAAATAGAAAATTTAGAGATCCGGTATTGCCCAAATTTCCGCCTTTCTTTGAAAAAATGGCACGGATATTACTAACTGTTATGTTGGTGTTGTCGG
>QNAD01000063.1 GCA_003641345.1 Candidatus Zixiibacteriota bacterium
ATAAAAATAAAAATAACAAAATTGGAATGGCGGCTCTTGATATTTCAACTGGCTCATTTATTGTGGACGAAGGTGATTTGAACGAAATATCAGAACGATTAAAAGTTATGGAACCATCAGAAATTCTCTATCCATCAATTGGCGAGAATTCTGATAATATTTCTGGAGATTATAGTTTTAACGGACTGCAAAACCTTACTCCGTTCGAAGAATGGAATTTTGATTACCAAACAGCAAATAGAGAACTAAATCAGAAATTTGGCACGTCAACGCTGGATGGTTTTGGCCTTAGAGATAACCGATTGGCAATAACTGCGGCTGGTGCTATTTTAAGATATTTAAAAGAAAATCACAGAAACAAGATTGACCATATAAATAAAATATCCAAATTTAACAGTGGCGAACAAATGACTATGGATTACTCAACTGTTCGTAATTTGGAGCTTATAAAAAATGTAGCAACTTCTACCGAAGAAAACTCACTATTCTCTGTTGTAAATCGTTGTCGTACTGCCGGTGGTTCAAGATTATTAAAAAACGCAATACTTCACCCCTTTGTTTCCAAAGCAAGAATTGAACGAAGATTAACCGGTGTTACAGAATTTGTTAATAGCCAATCGCTCAGAATGAATATCATGGAAGTCACAAAAAAACTTCCTGATATTGAAAAACTTGCCGGACGTATGGGGATTGGTAAATTAAATCCAAGACAGATGCTGGCATTAAAAGATTCACTTATCATTTCTAAAGAGATAAAAACTATATTACAAGATGCACACAGCCCTCATCTAAGTGGGTTGAGAGATGGGATTGACAACACTGGTGAAATAATAAGCAAAATATCTGATGCACTCACAGATGAACCACCTCTGGTTGCAAATAAAGGCAATATCTTTCAAGAAGGCTATTCAACGGAATTAGATGAATTAAATGATTCCATCAAAGATGCCCGTTTATATATCAGCTCTTTACAGCAGAAAGAAAAAGAACGTACCGGAATCAATACTTTGAAAGTAGGCTTCAATAAAGTATTTGGATATTATCTGGAAATCAGTAAAGCTAACGCATCAAATGCACCAGATGAATATATCAGAAAGCAAACACTCGTAAATGCTGAAAGATTTATAACCCCCGAATTAAAAGAAAAAGAAGAATTGATTTTCTCTGCTGAAGAGAAAATTTTTAAGTTAGAAGCAGAACTGTATCAAAAACTTCTTCAATTTCTTAATTCTTATATAGCGACATTTCTAAATATAGCTTATCTCTTAGCAGAGATTGATTTGACTGTTTCGTTGGCAGAGTTAGCGATAGAAAAAAATTATTCCCGCCCTGAATTATACGAAGATAACAGATTGAAAATAACTAATGGTCGTCATCCGGTCATAGAATCTGTATTGCCTTTCGGTTCGTTTGTCGCAAATGATATTAATTTTGGAAACGAAAATGATTATATTCATATTTTAACCGGACCTAATATGTCAGGTAAATCTACTTATTTAAGGCAGATAGGTTTGATTGTTATTTTGGCTCAGATTGGTTCTTACGTTCCGGCGGATAAAGCAGAAATAGGCTTGATTGATAGGGTTTTCACTCGAGTAGGGGCACTTGATAACCTCGCCAGAGGTCAATCAACTTTTTTAGTGGAGATGGTAGAAACCGCCAATATTATGCATAATGCCACCGAAAAATCATTGGTACTGCTTGATGAAGTAGGACGCGGTACTTCTACTTTCGATGGTCTTTCTATTGCTTGGGCAGTAGTGGAATATATTGTAGAAGAGATTTCAACTCGCACAATTTTCGCCACTCATTATCATGAATTAACAGGTATGTCTGAAATTTATAATTCTGTGAAGAATTTTCAGGTGGCTGTGAAAAAATGGGAGGATAAAGTGATCTTTCTTCATCAAATTATCCCCGGCGGATGTGATGATTCTTATGGTATCGAAGTTGCTCGTTTAGCAGGTCTTCCAAGAAGTTCAATCAATAGGGCTAAACAGGTTCTAAAACTTTTGGAGTCTGGCAAATTTAATCAGAGTGAGTTAGGAAAAGGCATCTATAAAGAAAAAATCCAACCTTCGTTGTTTGACCCTGTTCCGTCTGAAGTTGAAAAAATTATCAACGAATCTGATATCGATAACATGACACCAATTGAAGCACTGAACCTTCTTCGCAAATTAAAAGAAAAATTATTATGAGTATGAATTCAAAAAAAAATAAACGGTGGATTCGTCCTTTACCAAAACAAGTAATCAATAAAATTGCCGCCGGTGAAGTAGTTGACCGGCCAGCTTCGGTTGTAAAAGAACTTGTCGAAAATTCAATTGATGCCGGAGCTGACAAAATTGATATTTTAATTGAAAAATCAGGAAGCAAACTTATTAAAATTGTTGATGATGGCTGTGGGATAGATGAAGAGCAGATTGAGGTTGCATTTTCGAGACATGCAACTTCTAAAATTGCTAATTTTAATGACCTTGAGAGTTTAGTTACATATGGTTTCAGAGGGGAAGCTTTACCTTCGATTGCCTCAGTTTCTCGCCTTAGAATGGTATCAAGAACTTACAATGCTTCATCGGGTTTTGAAATAATCTATGAAGGAGGGGTTCTTCAATCTTTACAGCCAATTCCAGCTCAGTTAGGGACAACGATTGAAGTGGAAAATTTATTTTTTAATACTCCCGCTCGAAGAAAATTCATGAAATCAGAAGCTACTGAATCAAGGCATATTTCAAGAACTGCTACGGCTATGGCACTTGGACGATATAACGTTGGATTTAATTATATAATCAACAATAGAAAAATGTTTTCATTGCCAAGTAAGCAAACTCTTGAAGACAGAGTTAAATCAATAATTGCTCCCCATGAAAAATTTATCGAAGTGAAATCTGAAAATCCTTTAGTTAATATTTTTGGATATTTAGGTTTTCCAGAATCCGCTCAGCGAAATCGTAACGGTTTTTATTTATTTATAAATGATAGGTTTATTCAATCACCAACTATATTTCATGCTGTATCAGCCGGATTTGGAGAGCTGTTGCCGAAAGGTCGTTTCCCAGTAGGTACTCTATTGTTGAGTGTTGATCCGTTAGAGGTTGATGTCAATGTTCATCCGACTAAAATCGAAGTTCGTTTGTCGCATGAACGGGAAATTCATGATATAGTATATCGAGCTGTTAAAGAATCTTTGAAAAAGGATGGTATAATACCTTTGTTTAAGGCAGCATCGCCTTATTCTGAAACTAATTCCACTAACCATTCTCAATCATATCAATCTCATGCTAATAATTATCAAGTTAGAATTCCGGGAATAACATCCCAGCCGATTCAAGACAAAAAATTCCTTTCTGATTTACATCAACCGCCATCTGATGATGTTACCAAAGATTTTGATAATTATAAAGATACAATTCAGGTTGATAAAAATACTGGGGAAATTTTAGATTCTACCAAATCTACAAAAACGGAAATTGATTCCGGTCCACGGGATGGGTTTAAAATAGTGGGAAGATTTTCTGAATTGTATCTACTTATCCAAGCCGGTTCTGATCTTTTTATTATTGATCAGCATACGGCTCATGAGCGAGTACTGTATGAAGAAACTTTAGAACTTATAGAAAAATCGGCTATAAACAGCCAACAACTTCTTTTCCCTGAACAATTTGAATTAAGCCCGGAACAATTGGCAGTATTTGAAGAAGCAGAAACACAATTAAATTCTTTTGGTTTTATTGTTTCCGGATTTGGTGGGCGGATGGTTAGAATTGAGGCGGTTCCGGCAATATTATCCAAAAAATCACCTCAGAAAATATTTTTGAAAGTAATTGATGATATAGCATCTTTAACGAAAACAGGTCTTGATTTAAAAAAAGCAATGGCTCAGACAATTGCCTGTCGGGCGGCTGTTATGGCAGGGGATAGATTGAATGATCAGGAAGCGGAATATCTTCTGCAACAGCTTTTTAAATGTGATAATATGTACTCTTGTCCTCATGGTCGGCCTACCTTTATTAAGATAACTCGCAAAGATTTGGATAAACAATTTGGGCGAATCTGAAAATATAACAATAAATATTATTTGTGGTCCAACAGGCTCTGGGAAATCAACAGTCGCACTTGAATTAGCTAAGTTTTTGCCAATTGAAATTATCAATGCAGATTCAAGACAGATGATAAAATACTTAAATATTGGAACAGCTAAGCCAACCAAAGAAGAACAAAACCTGGTAAAAACACACTTGATTGACATTATTGAACCTGGGACAAAATATTCAGCTTTCAGATTTATAGATGATGCTAACAGAGCTATTGAAAATATTTTAAGTAATAATAATATACCGTTGTTTGTTGGAGGAACTGGATTTTATTTGAGGGCGTTGACAGATGGAGTCGTTGAAATTGGCGAAACTGAATTTGAAATAAAAGAAAAACTTGAAAAAGAGATGGAATTGCTTGGTCCTGAAAAAATGCATAAAAAACTTATGAGCATTGACCCCTTAGAGGCTCACAAAATACATCCGAATAATAAAGTGAAAGTTCTGCGTGCACTTGAAATTTTTTATACTACTGGGAAATCTAAATCCGAAATTTCCGCTACTGGTGTTTACCGAAAAAGTAAATACAATTTCAGATATTTTTGCCTGGCTCCAAACCGAGTAGATTTATATAATGCTATAAATGACCGAGTTGACAAAATGATTGAAATGGGGCTTTTGAAAGAGATTAAAAATTTAATCTCAAAAGGATATATGAATGCGATTAAAATATCAAATGTGATTGGCTATAATGAAATAATCAATCACTTTGACGGCAAGTCCTCTTTGGAAGAGGCAATAAGTTTGATAAAGCAAAATAGTCGCAGATATGCCAAAAGACAGATTACATGGTTCAAAAAACAGGGCGATATTTCATTTTATGAAAATAGGGCTGATTTACTTGATTTATTAGTTGAATAAAGAGAAATATTTTCTTATAAAGAGGCTAAACTTCATAGCCGATAATTTGTTATATATAGTTAACAAAAAATTGAAGGAGTATTTGGATTAAATGATTAAATATTTAAATGGATTTTTACTGTTGCTTTTAACTATATGCTTAACCGCTTGTGCCGGTGGCAAAAAATTATCTCACCCCGGTATTTATAGTAATAATCCTAAAGAAACAACTAGTGCTACTGATGAAAATAGTAAACCGGCAACGAAAGAAACAGAGACTAAACCAGTACCAATTGAAATTGTTTCTGCGGACACAAAAGAGAAAAAGCAAGAGGAAAAAGTTGATTCCGTAGAAGGCAAGGTTGAAGAAAATCCGAATGAAAAATCCGAAGCTGAAATAAAAGATACACCCTCTCACTTCCCTATCGAAACATATCAAATAACAAACGACCTTGATGACTCAGCTTCGGCAGTTGATGATTTTATTTGGCGTCAATTTGAATTGGCTGAAGAGTATCATGCGATGGGCGTTTTAGCTAATAGGGAAGCAAGCTGGGAAGAGGCACAGTATTATTTTGAAAAATCTTTAAGTATTTTAGCTAATCTTGATATTGAAGCTGATTCCTCATTGACTCCGGAGGCAGTTAAATATACAGCTTCATTAGATAATATTGTTGCAGATTATAGAGTAACTTTGAGGTCATTGGGAACATTGACTGATGATGTTTCAATATCGGTCTTAGTCGAACGCTTTGGAGATATGGCAGGCCGTTTTAATATTGATACGATGCAGGTATTTGGTGGTGAGGTTAAGAAAATTTCTTACGATTTACCTATAGTAATGAATGATCGAGTCAAAAAATCAATCGTATATTTTCAAACAGTTGCTAAAGATGCCTTTTATAAATATTTACGTAGATCTCAAAAATATAAAAATTTGATGTTAGGAACTATTCGGAAGCATGGCTTGCCCGAAGATTTAATTTATTTGTCATTAGTAGAATCCGGTTATAATCCCGATGCCTATTCTTGGGCAAGGGCGATGGGGCTATGGCAGTTTATCTCTTCAACTGGTAAAATATATGGGTTAAAAAGAAGCTGGTGGATTGATGAACGAAAAGATCCTGTAAAATCAACAGATGCCGCTTGTCGTTTTCTTAAGGATTTGTATAATCAGTTCGGTTCATGGGAACTTGCAATGGCGGCTTATAATGGTGGTCCAGGTCGAGTGAGGAAAACTATTAAAAGACAGAAAACAATCGATTTCTGGAAAATGAAATTAAAAAGACAAACAATGGATTATGTACCGTTGATTATGGCGGCTACGATTATTGCCAAAGAGCCGGAAAAATACGGTTTTACAAATATCGAATTTGAGTCGGAAATTGAATGGGATGAAGTTGTTATTAGTCGTTGTTTGGATTTGAAAGATGTAGCTAAAGAACTTGGTTGTTCAAAAAAAGAGCTTAAAAAACTAAATCCAGAACTATTAAGAAACTATACGCCACCTAATACAAAAAAATATGTTCTTAAAGTACCAAAAGGTAAAAAAGATAAATTTTATGCCGCTTATGATAACATGCCTTCACCTCAGGAAACAAGCTGGGTAAGACATAAAATCAGAAAAGGGGAGACGGTTAGTACTATTGCGTCCCGATATGGCGTGTCTCAATATGCTATTTTTGAAGCGAACAATTTAAAAAGACGTTCAAGAATTTATGCCGGTAAAGAAATAATTGTCCCGGTTCCGCTTGATAGAGAGTATAACAAATCAACTCGAAATAAAAAGAATTACGATAATTATACTGCTAATAAATCTATGTATGTAGTTCGTTCCGGTGATACGATGTGGGATATTGCCAGAGCTTTTGGAACATCGGTAAGTGAACTTCGAAGAAATAATTATATCGAACGCGGTTCAAGAATTTATGTTGGACAAAAATTAAAAATCCCATCCAGTGCAAAGAATTTGAAGAACAAAAGCTATGCAAATTCTAAGAAAGTTTATGCCTCCACACCATTGAAAAGTAAATCTTCAAACTACACTGTCCGATCCGGCGATACGTTGTGGGATATTGCCCGCAAGTATGGCACTACTACTGGAAAAATCAGGAGATTGAACGGGTTAGGACGGTCAAGTAGAATATATCCCGGACAACAACTGGTAGTAAATTCAAATTCAAATTCTGGTTATGTTGTCCATAAGGTAAGAAGAGGCGAATCACTCAGTAGGATAGCCAGAAGATATCAAACATCTATTACTCGCATCATGGCAAATAATGGACTAACAAACCCTGATCAATTAGCAATAGGTGCAAATTTAAAAATATTTACGAAATAAAATAAGAAGGTGATATGGCCAAAAAAAGGGATGTTATTGTTGGTGTAGTAATAGCGGTTGGCTTTACTATAGCTCTTGGCTTTATGGGAATTACTTTTCTCGGAATGTTTTTTGGAGATGGAGAATATGACATTGGCGGTTTTGGTGATTCATCTGTGGGCGTGATTGAACTTAATGGAGTTATTGATGAACAAACAGGGCGACCGATAATTAAGCAAATTGATAAGTGGACTGACAATAATTCTATTAAAGCTATTATACTTCATCTTAATACTCCCGGTGGCGGTGTTGCTATTTCCCAAGAGATATATGATGCCGTGAAACGAGTACGTGAAGAAAAACCGATAGTTGCCGCTATGGCTTCTGTTTCGGCATCGGGTGGGTATTATATTGCTTGTGCCACAGATAGGATTATTGCTAATCCGGGTACGATAACCGGTTCGATTGGTGTAATTTTCCAATTTCATACTTATAAAGAACTTATGGGCAAAATTGGAGTTGGAACCGAAACAATTAAATCGGGTGAGCTTAAAGATGTTGGCAGTTATTCTCGGGATATGACGAAAAAAGAAGAACTGATGCTTAGGTCCGTGGTAATGGATAGCTATGAGCAATTTATTGCCGCTGTTGCCGAAGGGAGAGATATGGACCCTGAAGAGATATACCCATTGGCTGACGGCTCGATATTTACCGGTCTTCAAGCTTATAATCTTGGTCTTGTGGATACTCTGGGTGGTTTGACCGAAGCAGTGGAACTTGCGGCTGAATTAGCAGAAATTGAGGGTGAACCTAATGTGGTACGGCCATTTAAGAGGAAAAAAAATGGATTATTTGATTTAATGGAGAATATTCTGCAAAATATAGACTCAAAATTGGAAAATAACGCAGTTGGTCCGAAGCTTATGTATTTATTTCAATAATTATTTGAATTTTATTTAAAATTTTACTTTGCAAATTTTAAATAATGCTGTATCATTACAATTCACAAAGGGTTACCTGAATTGACAGACGGGTATCTTTTGTTTGATAGAAATTAGAAAGTAGAATAATAAATATATAGCCAGGAGAGGTAATCGTGACGAAAGCTGATTTGGTTGAAAAAGTCGCCGAGAAAACAGGCCTCACCCGTACCGATGTTGCAGTTGTTGTGGATTCGTTCCTTGACACTGTTAAAAAATCGTTGGAGAGCGGTCATAATATCGAAATACGAGGGTTTGGTACTTTTAAAGTTAAATTGCGTAAAGCTCGCAAAGCTCGGAATCCGCGTACCGGAGAAGTTGTACCAGTTCCGGATAGGAAAGTACCTGTCTTTAAACCGTCCAACGAATTTAAAAATATGATTACAAAGTTGGCTATCTAACTGTAACTGGAGGTTGAATGCCGAGCGGTAAAAAACGGAAACGTCAAAAGATTAAAACTCATAAGCGTAAAAAACGCAGACGTGCCAACCGTCACAAAAAGAAAAAAGTTTAAACTAATTGGGAATTAAAGTTCTATCATTTTGGAACTTTTTTCCCTTAGTTTTTAAATTCAGAAAGGTCGTTTTATATAATCAA
>QNAD01000437.1 GCA_003641345.1 Candidatus Zixiibacteriota bacterium
AAAAAGCCTTATTTAAATTATAGTTAGGTCCTGCATATACTAATCGGGTTGTAGTCAGTAATCCGATACCACCACCTTTAGGATTTAACAAGACATTTTCTCCTGCCGTTGTATATTCAAAATCATCATAACGACTAAATTCACAAGTTGCTGTAACGAATAAAGGTAATTTGTCAAAATTATCCCATTGTTTAATACCATCAATTGTAATCACATATTCTGCAGATAACCCTCTTTCTCCACCATGTCCGGTATAATTCATTATTAAGCATCCTTTTTTCATCCGATTGTCAATAGCATCTTTAGCATCGGGATAAGATTCTCCCGAAGGGGTAGAAATTTGCTCATAAGCATCCAGAAAAATTTTCTCAATATTAAATTCAGGGTGCGAAGTATCTACCTGTGTAGCTAAATTATTTGCCTGATCAATATGTAAATCGTTATCCTCATCATCACCAATAAAGGTTACAACACTTCGCCAGTCACCCATAGTTGACGGGTCATAATAGTGTTTAATTTTGTTTAGAACTACATCGGCTTCTGTTTGATTCCGTACAGGCAATCGTCCAATACCAATATCTAAATATCCTGTGCTTCCTCCTTCACCAGGATCTAATAATCCAAAAAAATCGTCGGTGACATAAGAACCTGTTTGTGTCAAAGAATTGGCAGATTGATAAGTTAAAATCAGATTTGAATTAGTAGCAGAATTAGTTTTATTATCATATGATCCATCACCATATAATAATAAATATTTAAAATTGGTATTTCTATCATAAAACATTCGAGCAAAATTTCTGATTGCTGCCACATCAGGTGTTCCTGAAGAAAATTCATTATAAATCTGTTCATTAGTAAAAACACCTACATTTAGCATATCCTTATCTCTGTGTAATTGAGCTAGTTCTTCAGCTTGCGATTTAAATTCGTCGGGAGTAACTATTATTAAGTCTAAATCCTGAATCTGATGTAAATTCTGATTAGCTACCATTTTCACAAACGAAGGAGAAAGAAATCCTGAAAAGTCAAAAGCCACAAATTGTTTTACCGGAAGTGAGTCTGTGTAGGTTTTAAATGCTTTAACATTCGTACCTACATCATATAACACTTCTTTGACAGGATTTAACGGATCAGTCACATCCCATACTGTCATTACACTGCTTGCATTACTAATCTGAAACTCTGTAATATTATTTGTATCAATTGTTGAAGGATTTCTAAAAGCCATTTGGCTTCCTGTAAAAGAAAGTTGGCGAGTAACATTAATGCAAATATAATCCAACCAGCCCGTAGAAGAATAGTCAGGATAATTATAGGTAATGTTAAAATTAAGTGATGAGGAATTTGCACTATAATTAAATAAGTCTGTCAGATACCGAGCATAGTCCCCCGTATAATTTGTTAGGTTAACAGACCCGATGGTACTTGTTTTTCCAATTGCACCGTTTATTTGTGTTGTAAAGGTCGTAGAAGCAGAAGAACGAGCAACTAATCCCATTTTTATTTTAATTGAATCAGAGATAATTAAATTGGGAAATGAAAAAGAAAAGCTGTAATTATCAATCCGATAATCAAACGCTTCTCCATACCATTGTTGCCCCGAACGAATTAAATTTACTAAATTACTTTCGTGAAATTTATAATCAACAAAAGAATTAATGGTATGTGTTGAAGGCGAAGAAATAGACACATCATCCTGAATTTCTTTCGGTTGTCCATTATTACAGGTTACAAAATAATAAGCATAGTCAGAATAATTGTGAACAGTTTGTGTAAAAAAATCGTCTGTTGAATTATAAGTCCATTTTGTAGGTCCCTGAGCATAAAATAAAATAAAATCTCCTGCATTGAAAACACCATCACTACCCTTATTAATATAAAGAGCTATTTCCGGCAAATCATCATAAGTTTCTATAGAATTTGATATTGGCAACATTCCTCCTCCATAGCCAAATACTCTTACCGATGATGGACTTTGAAATCCCATGGAAACTAAATCATTATAAGAAAGTTTATAAATACCATTCTGTGAAATTTTAATTTTTGCCCAATCGCCGGATAAAAGCACTGAAGAATCTGTAAAACTTTTATTAGATACGGGGAGATTTACCATCTGGGCAGGCGAGAAAATAATTTTGAATGCAGTAATTCTAATAAATTTCCTACCTGAAATATGCAAAATAGGAACAAAATCAATATTTTGATAAAGTTTTTTGGCAGATGTAAAAAGTTTTGTTGTTAATAAAACAGTATCAGAAAAATTTTCTGATGTGGAATTCGACAAAAAAGTATCCCCTTTGAGTACAATAATCTGTATGTTATTAAAAATTTTTTTATCCAAAAGAAAGTTCTCAGTATAGTGTGGAATTTGTGGTGTTTCTGAGTCAAAAACCGCATTCCCAAAAGAATAAATATCTTTATTAATATTTTGAAAATAAGTTTGTTTCCAATGTATGTTTCTCGTTTCCGTAACCGACTGAGAAAAAGAAGTCAAAACCACGAACAAAGAAAGAAAAACGAACCAAAAAAGTCGCA
>QNAD01000438.1 GCA_003641345.1 Candidatus Zixiibacteriota bacterium
AGATTTTGAAATGCTTCTTCGCTGCTGGAATACACATTAAAATCACCCATTGCCAAATTATTGCCCGTAGCATTCTCCACATCCAAATAATTCATTAACGCTGCTGTCATATCGGCACGCGTCTGTGCATCAGAAGAATAACTGCCTGCTTTCAGGTGAAGAAGTATAAATGTCATAAAAGCAGTATCATTATTATTTGCCACATCGGGCGAATTGTAATACAGGGTATAAAGATTGATATCGCGTAAAGATGTAGAAATAGCATACTGGCTGTAAAGTGTAAACTTTCGTGCATCGAAATACAGCATATTACAAATATCAGAGCCGGAATAATTGGTAATACTTGCCCGCTGGTAATATGTTCTACCGTCCTGATTCAATGCATTATTCAAAAGATTATCCACCACGCTGTTGGTACCGTGAATCTCTTCTACAGCAAAGATATCCGGTTTTAGATACCCGATAATATCTTTTAAATAACCGTTTTTGTCGTCAATATTATTGATAGTTGTAGAGCAATAAGAAGTGGTATTACCGTAATTCAACAGATTATACTGCATCACGCTCACTGTGTCTTGTGATTTTGTTAAAATAGTAATTAGGAATAGAGCTAAAAATAATTGTAGTCTCATAGGAAAATTTTGTGCAAAGATAAGTGAAATTTGCAATCTTAACAGAAACCGTAAAACTTCAATAATTTACAACCACAAAACAGCCCTCACTATCGAAAAAAATTGCCGTTACAAATGCGGAAATTTAAAACTCGTATCATTCTTTCACAAACTTCGCTTTGAAAGCTTGTTCTTTATTGATTAAAGTCAAGATATAAACACCAGACCTCAAACCGCTTGTATTCAATCGGTAATACCCTACCGACTGATTTATTTTTTCGGAAATTAATTGTTGTCCCGCAGTATTATAGACTGTAATGTTAACCGTACCGTTTAATTTTTCCGAAAAATTTAAAAACAATTCATCAGTAACCGGATTCGGATATACAACAAGACTTTCTTTATTTTCAGGCGAAAACATCCCCACTACCACATTAATTATTTTATCATCTATCTGTGATAAATTTTTGTTACCATCACGAATCAACGAGAAAATTTCAAAAGCTGTTTGGTTGGTTACAGGAAAATAATGCGTCGTATCCATCCTCTCAGAGAACACATTAAAATTAGAATAAGTTACTTTGGCATTACCTGTCCGCAATGAAATAAAATCCCCGTTTACCGTATAAGGTGATGGGTCTGTCCATGTAGAAACCAAATTATTGTTTTGGTAAATGTCAATGGTTCCCGCAGCTTTATCGTAAACCACCTTACAATTGAACCATAATCCCGAATCCACCACACAATCGTCATCCGTTTCCAAATTATAAACATTATCTACATACTTGTAAATCTGCACCTTGTCTTGGTCCACACGGAAATAAACCATATAGGAATTATGGCGATTTACGGAAGTTGCACTATCGCAAAAGAAATGAATCCCGCCACGACGGTTTGTTCCTGCACCCTCTATCTTCATATCCCACGAATAAACCAAGGACTGTGATAAATTTTGATTTAGCGGAATATAATAATTTGAATTACCCTCAGCTTCGTCGGTCTGCTGTAGATTGCCCGTAACTGTTGACCAAGTTCCCACCTGTGAGACCCAATTAGTATTAATTGCCGTATCAGTCAACGAATCGAAAAAATATCCGGAATCGCGGTAACAATCCCATACGCCGCCCTGTTCATATTGATAATTGAACCACCGTTTAGTAATCGTATCATTATCATCATCTAAAAAACTCGCCGTAAAACTTCCGGGGTACGAACTATTGGCAATTATCTGTGTCGTAGGCAATTGATTATCTTGCGTGCACTGCCAAATTGCTTCCCATCCCGTGTCATTGGTACCACCGTTAGAATGAAATTGTATTGTTAACGCATTGCCGGAAGCCACAACAGGCGACGGTATTGTACTCCCCGATAACGCAGCCACAAGCGGAGCATTGACATCTGTTCCGTCATATACCCAAAGCGAGTCGTAGCCACTTTCCAAATTCAAGCTGTTGAACGACAGGGTTAAACCCATGGCTCCCGTTGGTGCAATGGTATATGTATAATCGGAATTATCGTAATAATTTCTGCCCGGACCACCATTATCGTAAATGGTATCGGAACACGGCACAGACCCGCAAGTAGAAAAATTTTCGGCAATTTGGTCCCACATATCCATATAGCCGTCGTCGTAACCCAAAGCCCAAATGCCCATACCTGCAATACCGATTTGATTAATCAGGTCAAGGCGTTTGCCCATTGCATGGGCATCATCTACAAAACATTGTCGCCAAGTGGTTCCATCGTGATATACCCAATAAGATGACATACTATTCGTATCCCAGTGCTTATTTGCTGCCGAATAATATCCGGAAGTATTATTCATTACTGTATTATACAATTTTGTAGAAGCACTTGCCGTGGTTGATGCTCCGGGCGTACTGCTTGTGGTAGGCCAATCAAATCCG
>QNAD01000439.1 GCA_003641345.1 Candidatus Zixiibacteriota bacterium
AAAAAGATGTAATATTGTCATGCTATCTGTTCTTTGAACCATTTTCTGCGAGGGGGGTCAATATCACCGAAACAGGGGTCAGCATCACCGAAATATCCAATCCATTTCCGGTTTTTTATCAAGCCACTGCCAGTACTCTTCAAGCGGCTCAGAAAACATCCCGTATGTTTTGCCTTTATAATAAAGTGTTTCAGATATTTGTGCTGTCATAATTCAATTGATTCTTTAAATAATGTAAACTTCTTATTTTACTCATTTGATTTGATAGTAAGATATTTATTATAATCCTTTTTAGCACTAATTTAATCTTCAATTTATCGTATAAGAATCCTGCGGTTATAAAATGCATCGGCAAAGTTTGGACTAAGTTTAATCGCTTTGATATATTTTGTAATCGCCCCTTTTATGTCTATTAATTCGTGCATATTTACCACTTTCTGCCCAATTTTTCATTTTGCTACATTATCATTTCTTTCATGCGTTGGCTGGTGGGGCTTTGGCAATGGGCTTACAAATAGAGTGGGCTATATAATCACAAATGCTTTCCATCCCCATTCATTTTTCTTTTTATTAAATGAAAGAATTGCTTTCCCTTTAATTTCTTGTTTGTCTTCAAGTTTATTTTTGTCAATTAGTTTCTGGTCAATAAATATGTTTTCTGCAAAACCAAAACCTTGTGGAGTAATAATTTGCAACATCCCATTAAAATCTTGTATAGCGGGAGACTCAGAATTGGAATCTGATTTTTTTGCAGTTAAAACCTTGTAGTAATTATCTTGTCCTTCTCCTTTAAATCGAACTTTTAATATATCACCAACTTTAGGCTTATCACCAAGATTTGAATAATTAAAGAAACCATGTTTGTTTTTATCTTTTACAAAATTTAGCAAACTTCTATTTTTATTTACAAACTCAACAGCAATTATCTCCTCCGGAATATCTTGAAAAAGAATTTCTTCTGCTTCTTTTAAATATTTTGAGTATAATTCTCTGTTGTCAGATTTGCTTTTTGTATTCTTATACCAATCTTGTTTTATCCATTGATTAACCTGATTTGGTAGTTTCCAATCGTGTTTAGTTCGTACCGCTATTAACTTTTCTATTTCCGTTTTGGCTTCCTGATACATTTCTTTTTCAACCAAAAGAGATGCAAACTTTTGATGCAGTTTTACAAGGAAATCTTCAGGTGTTCTTAAACTAAGTGCTTTACAATAGCATGCAAACGACAATTCTTTATTTTCTGTGAAAATTTCAGCCATTAAATCCCAGACCCAAAAATCATTTCGTTTTTGTTTAGCAAATGGTAAAAATGCACTTAAAATATTTTCAGTCTCACCCAATGCTAAAAGCAATTTAGCTTTAAAATAGGGTGGATATTGATATTCTGGATGCTTCTCAATTATAGTCTCTAGCTTTGGCATAAAGTTAGCAATTCTCTCTCTATCTATTGAATTATTCAATATCACGCCGTTCAATTCACTCGTTTCTCCTTCAATAAGTTTCTTTGAATAAGCAATATACGCTTGTTCTGCAATCGACATAATTTTCTTACCATTGAATTCTTCCTCTAAAAAATCCTGTGAACGGAAATTATTAAAATTCCACCAATCAGAGAAATTGAGATAACTCGACCAACTTTCATAATGCTTATGAAAAGCTTTATATAGAAATGAGTACGATTCGGAAGGTATGGTGAGATGGAAATCCTTTACAAAATCAAAAAGCCTATCTAATTTGGAATAATCAATTTGAGATTCTTTTGAAAATGCAAATACCAGTTTACCAACCTGATACACACTGGCATCAAAGATCATTTTTTCTTCAACCGGCAGTTCTAATGATTTAAGTTTTTCTAAATATTCAATGAAATTGTCAAAATTTTCAATGGATGAGTTTTTTTTAAAATAAGCATAGTAAACCCAGGAAATTGAACGCTTATTCCATATGTTGGTCGGTTCATCTTCTAAGTCTTGTTGAGCCAAATTAATAGCTTCTTCAAGTTTTCCGGCTTTCCTAAGTTCTTTGACTTCTTTAAACGACATTCTCAAACTTTTTAATATTTAAAACAGCTTTCTTTATCTCATTAAGCAAATCGTTACTGCTACATTTATTTTCAAGCGGCAGTACTCTTCCAAAGAACCCATCGCCATTGTACTCAAAGTCAATTACTGCTTTTTCTTCGCTTTTAGAAATAAAATAACGTTCCCTATAGTTTTGATGACTAATCTTATCTATTGATATTTTAGATGTATTAAATTGAGTTTGTAAAACATCAAACAATATTTTTAAAAAAGGTTTTTCTTCTTCCAACTGAATTTCGAATTCAATTTTCGTAAGTATTGTATTGATTGTATTTCTGTGAAAAACAATAGTGGGAGAGGTTTCTAATATTTTTGAAATTTCTTCAAATAAAGAATCCGAATTTGTTTCTGCCGGTAACTTCTGAAATTTTGTTTTGAATTCATCTTTTCCATTTACCCAAAACTTAATAGCAGCAAAATTATCTTCTCTTTTGA
>QNAD01000440.1 GCA_003641345.1 Candidatus Zixiibacteriota bacterium
CGCCGCAGTATCATCCTGAGTTGAGAGAGGATTTGAGGCACACAAAGCAGTATTGGCACCTCCGGCTTTAAGAGTCCGCATCAAATTTGCAGTTTCGGTGGTAACATGAAGACAACAAGCCAGATTGATGCCCTTAAGTGGTTTTTCTTTTTTGAATCTTTCACGAATTGACCTTAGAACAGGCATACTTTTTTCTGCCCATTCAATTTTTTCTTTTCCTTGTTTTGCCAGTTTGACATCTTTTATGTCATATTTAATTGCCATAGTTAAGCATCCTTCGCCAGTAGTTTAGCTTTGTTAGTTTTTTCCCAAGTAAATTCTTTTTCAGAACGACCCAAATGTCCGTAGGCAGATGTTTTGGAATAAATTGGACGAAGCAAGTCAAGTTCCTTAATTATACCTTTTGGAGTCATATCAAAATGCTTTTTAATTAATTCCACAATCCGTTCATTGGAAACATTATTAGTTTTATCACAAAAGACCATTAGTGAAACCGGCTCAGCTACACCAATAGCATAAGCTACTTGGAGAGTGCATTTTTCAGCCAATCCCGATGCTACCACATTTTTGGCAATGTAGCGTGCCATATAACAAGCTGAGCGATCAACTTTTGTTGGATCTTTTCCAGAAAAAGCTCCACCGCCGTGCGATGCCATACCGCCGTAAGTATCGACAATTATTTTTCTCCCTGTCATCCCAGTATCAGACTGAGGACCACCAACAACAAATTTTCCGGTCGGATTGACATAAAATTTAGTTTTTCTATCAATCAAATTAGCCGGAATAATAGGCATAATTACTTTATCAATTATTTCGTCGGTAGCTTTTTTTGTGATTTTCTTTTTATTTTTTCCTAAAATTTCTTCGGTATGCTGTGAAGAAATAACCACCGCATCAACTCTACTTGGCTTACCATTTTCATATTCTACGGTAACCTGAGATTTACCATCCGGACCTAAATAAGGGAGAATTTTTTTCTTCCTAACCTTTGCCAATTGCTGGGTAAGTTTATGAGCAAACATTATTGGCATCGGCATCAATTCTTTGGTTTCTTTGCAGGCATATCCAGACATAAGTCCCTGATCACCGGCACCTCCGGTATCAACGCCCTGGGCGATATCCGGTGACTGAGAACCTATAACATTGAGTATCGCACAGGAATCATAGCAAAAACCATATTCACTTTTATCATAACCGATATTCTTGATGGCATTTCTAACCAACTTCGGAATATCCACATAAGCATCCGTAGTTATTTCTCCACCAACAATGACCAATCCATGAGTTACAAAAGTTTCACAGGCAACCCGTCCAGTGGGATCCTGTCTAATAACTTCATCGAGTACTTCATCGGAAATCCTGTCACATAATTTATCGGGATGTCCTTCCGTAACTGATTCTGAAGTAAAAAGGAAATTTCCAGCCATTTTTTATCTCCTTATATAATTATTTTTTGTTCATCGCCAATATCCAATTCCTGCTCTACATTTTCCACTTGTGTTTTTCTGCCTATAATTGAGTTATGCAGTCTTGAATTTTTTATTATTGCTTCATCACTTATAATAGAATCAGATAATTCTGAGTTTTCAACAATAACTTTTTCTCCAATAGACACATTTGGTCCTATTTTTGAATTACTAACTTCTGCTGTATTAGAAATATAAACCGGTGGAACAATTTTTGTGCCGGGCAAGTCAATATCCGTTATGGCATTTGATTTCAAATAAACTTTATTAGTTTCAAGTAGAGTTTTTCGCGTTCCACAATCATACCATTGGTGAAGTTCATACGGAGTAAATTCTATTCCGTTTGACAACATGCCTTGAAGAGCATCGGTGAACTGAATCTCTCCGCTGGTTAGTTTGCCGGAATCAATATGTTTCTGTAATATTTCTTTTAATAAATTTGATTCTTTAAAATAATAGAGACCTATAAGAGCCAGATTTGATTTAGGGGTAACCGGTTTTTCCTCCAACCCGACAATGTAATCACCATTTAGCTCGGCGATTCCAAATCTATGAGGGTCGTCAACCTGTCTGACTCCAAGTACATAATCTCCGATTTTAGTAAATGATTTAAAATCACAATCAACGATGGTATCGCCAAGAATTATTAATAGCTCTGAGTTTTCCATTTCTTTCATCGCCAGATTAAGAGCATAACCAAGCCCCAGAAGTTCTTCCTGTTTTATAAATCTACATTTATAATCATAATTCTTTATTATATATTCTTCTATCTGTTCGCCCAAAAAACCAATCACAAAAATCAATTCGTCAACAACAATGGACTCCAAAGGTTTTAAAACATGGTCAATAATTGTTTTCCCAGCACAATCCAATAGCGGTTTAGGTCTGGTAAGAGTATGCGGTTTTAAGCGGGTGCCTTCACCGGCAACCGGTATAATTACTTTCATTGTCTCTCCATAATTTCTGATATAGTATATAAACTAAAACGGTTTGACAATTAAAACTATTGAATTTCAAAGATTTAAAATTAAGATTATATACTTATTC
>QNAD01000441.1 GCA_003641345.1 Candidatus Zixiibacteriota bacterium
GGAGACAACCGGTAATGTCGAATTAAACAAATCAAAGTACTTTCATAATTCGGGAATTGATGATTTATTAATAAAACAAGACTTTGACTTTTTTGTAAATAATAAGCTTAGAATAAAAGCCGGAGCAAGTTTTTCCAACCATTCTTTTAATTTGGGAATATACGAAACATCCAACTCTCAAAGTAAAACCGAAACCGGCAAAAATATTGCAAATACCCGTGAATTTGATATTTATGAACAAAATGAAATAAAATTTAAATATCAATTCAGAGCAAATATAGGCGTTCATATTAATTGTTATTTCGTTGAAAACAAGACGTTTTACTCTGCTCAACCAAGGATAAATATCAGCAAGTCATTTAACAAAACAAACTCTATTAAACTAAGTTTTGCCGTAATGCAACAAAATATGCATTTGTTGTCGAATAACGGAGTGGGTGTTCCTGTTGATTTATGGGTTCCGGCAACAAAAAAAATCGTCCCCCAGAAATCAATTCAGTACAGTATAGGTTATTACAAAATATTTGGTAAGAATACATATGAATTCAGTTCTGAAATTTATTACAAAAAACTTATTAATCAAATAGATTATAAGGAAGGTATCAATATTTTCAGTTCAGAGTTTGATTGGGAAAGTAAAATCGCCGTTGGTGGGGAAGGGCAATCATCAGGATTAGAGTTTTTACTACAGAAAAAATATGGCAAGTTAAATGGCTGGCTATCTTATACTTTAAGCTATAATTACAGAAAATTTGACCAAATAAACAATGGCGATTGGTATCCTTACAAATATGACAGAAGGCATGATTTTACCATAGTCGGCAATTATCAAATAACGGAAAATATTATGCTGAGTTCTGATTTTGTTTTTATGACCGGAAATGCTATTACCCTCCCTGTTGGTAAATATCCAACTATTAATAATGTTGAGAATTTCTATAAAATCATGCAAAACATTACATACATTTATAATGGACGTAATGGAAGCAGGATGCCAAACTACCATAGACTTGATTTATCCGTAAGTTTCAAAAAAGAATTAAAAAAAGGAAGTAGAGAATGGATTATATCAGATTATAATGTCAATTCTCACAATAATGCATATTATCTGTATTTCACGCATGACCATCAAGGGAATATTCACCTGAACCAAATGTCTCTTTTTCCGATAGTTCCGTCTATTTTATTTAAACGGATGTTTTAATACACAACCATCTATTTATTGATTATTCACCCAACTCTATTATAAGTACTACCAAAATTTTCAGACAATTAATAGTAACCCTTAAATCCGCATTGTTCCAGCCCCCAAACAAATCGGACAGAATTATACATAAATATCTATAATTTTGTCAACGATATGAAAGCGAAAAGAACATTTACCAAAGAAGAAAAGCTTCAACTTTTAAAAGAAGTTGAGCAAAACGGGTTGAAAGACACCCTTGAGAAACATGGAATTTATCCTGCAACATATTACAGTTGGAGGAGAAAATATGAGCAAATGGGAGAAATGGGATTCCTGCATGGAATGACCCCTGCTCATATTAAAAGAATAAAGCAACTTGAAAAAGAGAACGAAGTTCTGAAAAAACTTTTGGCTGAAAAGGAATTAGAGGGGCATCTTAAAGATGAAATGCTAAAAAAGAAGTATGCCTGGGCGAGAAAAAATCTTTAGCTCAACGCTATATTGCTAAGGGTTTGGTGCGTGACAGGGTTCTGAAAATAGTAGGAATTTCAAAGCATCATTATTACTACAAAAGCAAAGGTTCTCGTTCAGGCAGATCTAAAAGCAATACCACTTTAAAACAACAGGGTTCTCAGAAAATCGAAGTGCCTAATGAAAAAGTGGTCGATGATATTATTCAGGTTCAATCCAACCCGGATTTAGCCTGTGGTTATCATCGCATGCAATGTTGATTCTTATGGGATACTATATTAATCACAAAAAAGTATATCGTTTAATGAAAGAAAATTATCTATTGATGCCTAAGAAAACACGCATTAAGAAAAACTATGCAAAATACAGAACAGTAACTCCAAAAGCTTCTTTGGAAGTATTGGAAATGGACATTAAATACTTCTATGTGGCTCGTGATGGACGACATGCTTTTGTGCTCACTGTAATTGATACTTTCACTCGTGTTGTTTTGGCTTGGAAAGTAGGTTTTACAATAAATGCCAGACAGGTTGAACATCTGTGGCAAAATATTATCGTTCAATATCTGCAACCTTGGGATTTACTCAACAAAGGTGTTCATCTGGAAATCCGTAATGATAACGGACCCCAGTTCTCGGCTAAATCCATTAACGCTTTTTTTAAACAAAACTATATTAATCAAGTATTTACTCATCCTTATACTCCTCAGGAAAACGGTCATATTGAAAGCTTTCATGCTATCATTTCCAAAGCTCTCGGAAATAATAACTTTTGGTCTTTGGACGAACTGGAAAAACGGTTAAATACCTTTTATAATAGTTACATTGATTTTATGCTTGGAAAAGGAAATA
>QNAD01000442.1 GCA_003641345.1 Candidatus Zixiibacteriota bacterium
AAACTGGTCGCCGATTTCAATATTTATTCGTTTATATTTTGAGGTGGAAAAATGTTTTGATGTGTCTCCGCATCATTTCAAGCCAGTGCCAAAGGTGACATCATCGGTTATAAAATTAACTCCCCGCGACAAAATCGAAGTATCCAATCAGGTTTTGTTTGAACAAGTTGTACGGGAATCTTTTAAGCAAAGGCGAAAACTGCTTGTTAATAATCTTGTCCCGAATATTATAAATACGAAAGAAAATGCATTTATGCTTTTTAATAGGCTTAAATTGGAGTCTAATACGAGAGCAGAACAGTTGACAATTAAACAATTTTTGAAATTGACGGAACTAATCGAGTCCAGTAACATATCAATATAGATAGTCGTACGGATAAATAACGGAATATAAACAAGGAGAGTTTCATGGCGTTACTTTCTGTTAATCTTGATATGATAGCCGCTTTAAGAGAGATGCGGCATATTGGGGAACCGGACCCATCACAAATTACAGTTCTTGCAGAAATTGCGGGAGTTGATGGTATTGTAGTTCAGCTTCATAGGGACCGAAGATATATTCGGGAAAGAGATTTATATCTTTTAAAGGGAATAATCAAAACCAAACTTACTATTGAAATTCCTCCAGTTGAGGAAATTTTTGAAAAAATATTGGAAATCAAGCCATGGATGGTAACGATTGTTGCTGATCAGGCTGACAGTACTACTCCGATGGCACCATTTGATTTTAATTCGGTACCGATAGAAATGAACGATATAACTGAGCGGCTAAAAGGAGCAGGAATCAATGTTTCGTTTCATATCGACCCGGAACCTGAACAAGTTAAAGGTGCCAGTAAAGCAGGTTCCAATGGAGTGTTGCTTAGTTGTGCTCGTTATGTCGAAGCACGTTCGCTTGAATCAGCTCAGGAAGAATTGGACAAATTGGATCGTGCCGCATCATTAGCTCAAAAATATTCAATGACGGTTAGTGCTGGACGAGGTTTGAATTATAAAAATGTCGAACCTTTAGTTGAGCTGGGTAGTATTGATGAATTTTTTATTGGTTATTCAATCTGTTCCCGAGCGATGATGGTTGGTTATGATCGGGCAATTTCTGAGATGATGCAACTGTTGAAACAGACAAATCAAAGTTAAAAAAGTAAATTTAAATAATGTCAGATAAGAAAATTATTATTGAGGTAATGCCTGAAAGTAAGGGAATTCGTCTTGATAAATTTCTTTCTGAATCAGCTAAGTTGGAATTAAGCCGGAACAAAGTTCAGCAACTGATTGAATCGAATCATATAAAAGTCAATAATCAAACAACTGATAAAAAATATAAAATTTTAGTCGGGGATAAAATTGAAATTATTATTGCTCCCCCGGTTCCGGTTGATATAACTGCTGAAAATATCCCGCTTGATATTGTTTATGAAGATGACTATCTGGCGGTGATAAATAAGCCTGCCGGTCTTGTTACTCACCCGGGGGCGGGAAATTTTTCAGGGACGCTGGTTAATGGCATTATGTATCATATTAAGCAATTGCCAAATTCATCTCCCTCTGATCGTCCCGGATTAGTTCACAGGCTTGACAAAAATACATCCGGTTTGCTGGTTATTGCCAAAACTGACAATAGCTTAACAAAACTTCAGGAAGCTATCCAAAATAGAACTGTCAAAAGAACTTATCTGGCTATTATCTGTGGGCATATGAAAGAATATGAGGGAGAGATAAATTTGCCGATTGGAAGGTCTATCAGAGACAGAAAAAAAATGATGGTGACCAATAAAAACAGTAGGGAAGCTATCACTCATTATAAATTATTAAAAAGATATCGGTCGTATGATTTTTTGGAAATAAATCTTCAAACGGGTCGTACACATCAGATAAGAGTTCATTTTTCTCATTTGGGGCATCCGGTTTTTGGCGATCCGGAGTATGGTGGCAGAGCAAAATGGGTTAACGGGATGTTTGCTCCGGAAAGAGCAAAAGCCAAAGAGATGCTTGAGTTAATTGATAGGCAGACTTTACAGGCTTGCCAACTTGAATTTCAACATCCTGTTACCGAGGAGATGCTCAAATTCAAAGCAGAGTTGCCATCGGATTTTCAAAATATTCTTAATATGTTAGATGAAGAGGGGTGTTAGAAAGTATAGTCATCTGTAGGGAAAGCCTCGAAGAGACTTGCCTTTTTATCTAATAGTATCAAAAAAAAGGTTATTTTTAAGATTAATAGTTGTCAGTTGACAATACTTAACTCCCTTCGTATATATCTTCATGAGTGAAAATAATCCAAAATCAAAACTTACCTATGCCGCCAGCGGTGTTGATGTCAAAGCTGGCGAAGAATCAGTAGAAAAGATAAAAAGCCTTGTGGCTGAGACATTTAACCCACAGGTTTTAACCGGAATCGGTGCCTTTGGCGGTTTTTTCAAGCCGGATATGAAAGGTATTGAACAGCCGGTTTTTATCTCATCGGCTGATGGCGTAGGAACCAAATTAAAATTAGCATTTATGACTG
>QNAD01000443.1 GCA_003641345.1 Candidatus Zixiibacteriota bacterium
CCTTGAAAATAAATTTTCAAGACATCTTCCGAAAAAATTGTTTCTTTGTAAAAAAAACGATGAAAATTATCTCATACAATGTAAACGGAATCAGGGCAGCAATCAAAAAAGGTTTTGCTGACTGGTTGATCGAAGAAAATCCAGATATAGTTTGTATTCAGGAAACAAAAGCACAGGAAGAACAAATAGATTCCGAATTGTTTAAGTCGTTAGGATATGATTCTTATTGGTTTTCTGCACAAAAAAAAGGATATAGCGGTGTCGGTATTCTGACAAAAATAAAACCCGATCATGTGGAAAAGGGAATGGGTATTGCCAAATATGATGCAGAAGGGCGGATGATACGAATAGATATAGGTGACATATCAATAGCAAGTATTTATCATCCATCGGGAACTTCGGGTGATGAAAGGCAAGCATTTAAAATGCAGTGGTTAGATGATTTTCAAAGTTATGTGCAGGAATTACGAAAGAAAAAACCAAACTTGATTTTGGGCGGAGATTATAATATTGCTCATAAAGAAATTGATATTCACGACCCTAAGGGGAATAAAGATAATTCAGGTTTTTTACCCGAAGAACGCGCATGGGTTGATAAATTTATTGCACATGATTATATTGATACTTTCAGATACTTTTATGATATACCTGATAAATATTCATGGTGGACATATCGTTTTCAGGCACGGTCGCGAAATAAGGGGTGGCGAATTGATTATTTCTTTGTAACCAAAGAAATGGAAGCAAGACTGAAAGATGCCGGTATTTTAGACGATGTTTATCATTCTGATCATTGTCCAATCTTTTTGATAGTAGAATAAAATGAAATTTCCGCAGGTAAAAAAAATTGGTATTGTAGCACCGGCACGAAAAATTTCGCAGGCAGAAATTGAACCGGCTGTTACTATTCTAAAAAGTTGGGGCTTGGAAGTTGTTCTTGGAAAAAATCTTTTTGGAAAAAATCATCAGTTTTCAGGTACAGATGAAGAACGAATAACTGATTTTCAGATGATGATAAACAATCCTGAAATTAATGCTATCCTTTGTGCCCGCGGAGGATATGGCTCGGCTCGGATTGTAGATAGTTTGGACTTTTCACCGCTTCAAAAATATTTTAAATGGATTACTGGATATAGTGATATTACAGTTCTGCACAATGCCATGGCAAAAGAAAATTTACCATCGTTGCATGCCACTATGCCAATCAATTTCTTAACCAACGACAGTGTATCGTTAACTTTACTAAAAGAAATTTTCCTGAATACGAAATTACCAAACTATAGATTTGATGCTCATCCTTTAAATCGAGCAGGAATGGTTAAAGCACCTATTGTTGGAGGAAATTTGTCTGTCCTTTATTCTCTTCGCGGTACCCGTTTTGATTTGGATGTTTCCGGAAAGATCTTGTTTATCGAAGATTTGGACGAATACCTATATCATATTGACCGTATGTTGTTAAATTTCCGTCTTGCCGGATGGTTTGGTAAAATTAAGGGTTTGATTGTCGGTGGAATGGAAGATATGCACGATAATATAGTACCTTTTGGGAAAACTGCCTGCGAAATAGTTATTGATGAGGTAAAAGATTTTGATTTCCCTGTGGCATTTATTAACGGTATCGGTCATACAAAACGAAATCTGCCGCTGATTTTAGGAATGGTTTCAACCATAACAGTTGACGAAACCGGAACGAAGATAATTTATTGATTATTTGTCAGGAAAATATCTTGGAAATGCTTCTTGATTTTGCTTTTTACTTTTGCCATATCAACATTTCTTCCCAATTCTTTTTGCAACGAGGTAACGCCTTTATCCGTAAATCCGCAAGGGTTGATATAGGAGAAATATTTCAAATTGGTATTGATGTTAAAGGCAAAGCCGTGCATGGTAACACCGCGACTAACCCGTACGCCAATAGCACAGATTTTTCGGACATTCTTATTGTGTGCATCTAACCATACTCCTGTGGCTCCTTTTAGGCGAGTGGCTTTAATATTGTATTCTGCCAATGTGCGAATAATTACTTCTTCGAGTTGTTCAATGTATTTTTTTACACCGAGTCCGAAATTTTCCAAATCAATTATCGGATAACCGACAATTTGTCCCGGACCATGATAAGTAATATCGCCCCCACGGTTGATATGGAAAACTGTGGCTTGTATTTTTGTTAGAAATTTTTCGTCAACCAGTAAGTTATTGTTGTTTCCACTTTTGCCGATGGTAAAGACATGCGGATGTTCACAAAAGACAAAATGATTTTCCGTTGGTTGTTTCTCAATAAATTTTCGGTGATGAGTATTTCCCAAAATGGATTCCTGCTTTTCCCAAGCAGTCTTAAAATCAATTATTTGCCAGTCGTGGAAGATTATCTTTTTCATGGTTTTAGTCGCATAAAGCTTTGGCAAGAGTCATTTGGTTGAATATTGAAAAACGGATTTAATATAGGATAATTTATACATTATTAACTATAAATTTTATTAAAAATATCGTCTGAATAAATTCCAC
>QNAD01000444.1 GCA_003641345.1 Candidatus Zixiibacteriota bacterium
ATTTGATAATAACTATTGACATTTCCCATGGCTTCTACCATATTAATAAAGTCATGTTGCTTTTGTGCTGTTATTTCTGCAAAATTGTATTTTGGTATGGGATTGACGGCAATAACTGCTATAAAAAATAAATGAACAGCAACAAATTTAATAATGCTGAATTGCGGAAACTTCTTTATCCACAAAAAAGTAATAATGCCGGGTACTAGGGCGATTAAAACATAAAATTTAGTAATTGATAATAGAAATAATCCGATTGCCAGCAATAAAATGATTTTTGAGTTTATATAATTTTCAGATAATCTTATAATACTAAAAACAAAGATGCCTAACGCAAACATCAGAATGCCTTCTTTTAGAACGCCTGATGTCCAAAAAATAACTGATGGAATAAGAAAAATAGCAATTAAAAGTTCGTATTTTTTCTTTTTGAAAAATTGATAAAAAACTTTGAATATAGCTACTCCACCAATAAAAGAAAGAAATGCCATAAACAATGTGTGAATAACAATACTACCATGAGAGAAAATAAGAGCAAAAGCATTGAATCGAATAATTGTTCGATTATCGTTTAATAGATGATAATTAAATTTTTTGAACCAAAATTCTGTATTCTGATAGTATCTCATTAATTCGGGGTCAGATGAATGGATACCTGTTACCATTTTTAGAAAATCAAGATAATGTCCTGTTTGAAATGCTTTGAAAATAGCTTTTCCGTCATCAAAGTATTTTAATACATCGCTGCTTAATCTATCGGAATAGTAGTGAGAATAAATCCAAAGTAATGCGAGCCCTGCAAGTAATTTTAGAAGAAATACGCTACTAAGAACAAAAGGAGAAAACGGCAAATTTTTAAAGAATTTGCATCTGAAAATTAAAAAGATGAATAAAGCAAAATAGCCAAAAAACAAAATCCAATCCATAATTTACGGGAATAAGATTTTTTCAATAACTGACGGGAAATATTTATATTCCAATTGGTGGACTTTATCAGCAATCTCTTCTGGTGTGTCTGTAGGTGAAACTGAACATTTTTCTTGAAAGATAATTTGTCCTGTATCAAATTTCTTGTCAACATGGTGGATGGTAATTCCGGATTCGGTTTCGTGATTTTCCTTTACTGCCTGATGAACATATTTTCCATACATTCCTTTTCCTCCGTATTTCGGTAGTAGGGCAGGGTGGATGTTAATGATTTTTCCTTGCCATGCTTCAACAATGTTTTCAGGTATAAGCCAAAGGAATCCTGCCAAAACAATTAAGTCGGGAGAGAAACGATTGAGCAAGCGTAGGATAGTATTGGTTTCGTAAAATTCCTGTCGATTAAATACAAATGTCGGAATGCCTAAATTTCCTGCTCGTTTTAACACAAAGGCATCGGGTTTATTGCTTGCTACGAGAGATACTTTATAAATTCCTTTTTCTTGTCCGTAGCGGATAATATTTCCAGCATTGGTGCCGTTTCCGGAAGCAAATATGACTATTTTTTTCATTTTATAAAACTTCGATAATTTTTTCGAGTGCGATACCACGGGAACCTTTCAGCAAAATTAATTTATTTTTTAAAGGATTAGCAGATAAGTGTGTTTTAAGTTCGGTCGTTGTTTTAAATTTCTGAAACTGAATTTTATTTGTTTTTGTTGAGAAAAAGGAGTTGCCGACTAAAAAGATTGTTTCAAAATCTGATTTTTCTAATTCATTGATGAGATTTTGATGCTCGGCTTTACTGATTTTCCCTAATTCGAGCATATCGCCTAGAATTAAAACTTTTTGTTTTGTGGTTGAAAGTAATGCGAAATTTGAAATAGCAACTTTCATGCTACTTGGATTGGCGTTATAGGCATCAGCAATAATTTGATTATGTGGAGTTTCTAAAAACTGTGACCGATTGTTATCAGGATAATAATTGGAAATAGCGTCAATTGCTTTTTCTGGCGGAATATTAAAGAAATGACCGATTGAAAATGCTGCTAAAACATTTTCAAAGTTGTAGTTTCCTACTAAATTAGTTTTGATAGCGATGTTAGCATCATTATAATTAATATTCATATGAAAGAAAAAACCATTTTGTAAAACATTTCCAAAAATAGTACAGTCTTTAGATGAACCGTAAGTAATTGTATTTTTATATTCGATGTTTTCAAAATTGTTCTGGTTACAGGAATAGAAAATGGTCCCCTTGTTTTGTATTACAGCATCAAAAAGTTCTTTTTTTGTAAGAAACAGACTTTCGGCAGAACCAAAACCTTCGATGTGGGCAGTACCGATATTGGTAATAAGCCCGAGGGTAGGATTAGCAATGTCGCATAGTTCTTTGATATCACCCCGTTTATTGGCACCCATCTCAATAATTGCAATCTCTGTTTCATCGGTAATTTGTAAAAGCATGAGCGGAACGCCAATATGATTATTCAAATTTCCTTTTGTTGCTAACACATTATAATTAGAGGAAAGAATAGCCGCGACTAATTCTTTAGTAGTTGTTTTCCCGTTTGTTCC
>QNAD01000445.1 GCA_003641345.1 Candidatus Zixiibacteriota bacterium
ATAACCGGAGGCAGTAATCCGGACATTACTATTGCCGGAAATAACTGGTCGGTATCTTGCGGAATAGCCAATCCTTTGGCTTGTGCATAAAAAACGAGTAATGCCCCCAACGACAGAAAAATAATATTTACAACTACCAGACTACCACTCAGAAGCAATACATTTTTACGGGCTTCTTTTTCGGTGCGGCAACTTAAATTTTTCTGCATCATATCCTGGTCTAATCCTGTCATTACAATAGTGATAAATATACCACTCAGAAATTGTTTCCAGAAATAATGTTTGCTTTTCCAATCGTCAAAAAAGAATATATGCGAAAGATCCCACGATTTAATCTGACCGGTAATATCAGAGAATGACCAACCAAGTTGTGAGGCAATTATCCAGATTGTTCCGATTACCGAAAGCAACATAAAGGTTGTTTGTAGTGTATCTGTCCATACAATAGTTTTGATACCGCCACGGAAAGTGTAAATCCAAATTAGCAGAATGGTAACAATAACGGTTACAGGGAACGGAATCCCTAACTTGTCGAGTGCTACAAATTGCAATACACCGGTAACAATAAACAAACGAAACGAAGCACCTATCAGCCGTGAAATAAGAAAGAAAACGGCTCCGGTTTTGTAAGAATAGAATCCGAAGCGGGTTTCCAAGTAACTGTAAATGGAGGTTAATTCCAGCCGGTAATAAAGTGGTAGCAGCACGAAAGCGATAACCGCATAACCGAGCACATATCCCAAAACCATTTGCAGATAAGCAAAATGACTGGTAAGCACCCACCCGGGAACCGAAATAAAAGTAATTCCCGACAATGAGGCACCTATCATACCGTAAGCAACCACTAACCACGGCGACCGGCGATTGCCGATAAAAAACGATTGGTTGTCGGATTTGCGTCCGGTGATAAATCCTACCAATAATAATAGCAGGAAGTATCCTAAAACGATGGCTATAATTACAGTAGGTGACATTCCTTAAAGAAAAAGTTTAATTATCTTCTGAAACTTCTCAACAAAGAAATCAATTTCATCTTTGGTGTTGTAGAGAGCAAGCGAAACCCTTGCCGTGCCCGAAATACCGAAAAAATCCATTGTAGGTTGTGCACAGTGATGACCGGTGCGGATGGCTATCCCGAATTTATCAAGTAAAGTTCCTAAATCGGAAGCCGGTATTTTCGGATGAATAAAAGAAATTACCGAAGTCTTGCCGGGTGTATCGGCAATAATTTTCAGTTGGTCAATATTGCTGATTTTTTCCAGAGCATACCGGTATAAATCTTTTTCGTAATCAACAATATTTTCGATGCCGGTATCTTCGATAAATCTTATGGCTTCGCCAAGGGCTATACCTCCGATATAATGCGGGGTTCCCGCTTCAAACTTAAAGGGTAATTTGTTGTAAGTGGTTTTTTCGAACGATACCTTGTCAATCATTTCGCCACCACCCATATACGGATGCATTTTATCGAGCCATCGTTCTTTGCCGTAAAGAATGCCGATACCTGTGGGTCCGTATATTTTATGTCCTGAAAATGCCAAAAAGTCGGCATCTAAATCTCTGACATCAATTGGCAGGTGCTGGATGGATTGTGCGGCATCAACCAATACGGGAATGTCGTATTGATGGGCAATACGGATAATTTCTTTTACGGGATGAATAACCCCTGTGGAATTAGAAACTTGTGCTACGGCAATGAGTTTTGTTTTTTCCGTTATCAGATTTTTCAATGCGGAAATGTTTAGTTCGCCATTGGGTAAGCCGGGTAATACCTTGATTTTAGCGTTTTTCCTTTCGGCAATCATTTGCCACGGCACAATATTGGAATGATGTTCAAATTGTCCGATAATAATTTCGTCGCCGGCATTTAAAAAAGTATTTCCGAATGATGTAGCCACCAAATTAATTGATGCTGTGGTTCCCGATGTAAAAATTATTTCGTAGTGGTGTTCGGCATTGATAAATTTTTGAATGGTAAGTCGTGCCTGTTCAAATTTATCTGTCAGTAAATTGCTGAAATGATGTGCCCCACGATGTATATTGCTGTTTTGCTGACTGTAAAGTGTTTGGAGCGTATCTAAAACCGTTTTCGGCTTTTGTGTGGTGGCACCGTTATCGAAATAAATATACGGATAGCCGTTGACTTGCTGCGATAGAATAGGAAACTCTTTTCTTATTGCTCGTATGTCCATAATCGAAATTTATTTAGCCGTGAAATTACGGATTTTTTTGTTAAAGAAGGATAAATTTTTTCGTAGACGGTAAATATTCCTTTATTTTGTAAAAGCAAAATGAATAAAAAATAATATACTACTTAATAAGGTGTGAATGTGTGTTGAAATAAATGAAATTAAATAATCTTAAATACTTACTTTCGTTTTGTTTTGTGCTGTTTATTCAGAACAGTTTTGGACAAAATTGTCGTTTGTTGTTTAAAGCAATTGGTGAATCGAATAAAATAGATTAGATAAAAGTGGAAAATTTTTCCTCACGAACAATTG
>QNAD01000064.1 GCA_003641345.1 Candidatus Zixiibacteriota bacterium
AACCTTGAGCCATCAACAATGCGAGCAATCACTTCTTTAACATCAAAAGCTTTACGGATATCATTTGAAACTACTCCGTATAATTCTTCAGGAGCATAATAAGGCTCTTCCGGTTCTTTCCAATCCATCTTCGTCTTATTAGTTCTGTTTAAATTTTCAACTACATTACGGCAAATTTGAATTGAGTGTTCATCGTTTTGGGCATAATGGTCAGACACACCCGAGGTACGACAATGAACATCGGCACCACCCAATTCCTCCGGTGTAACAATTTCGCCAGTTGCGGCTTTTACAAGTGGAGGTCCACCGATAAAAATTGTACCCTGTTTGCGAACAATTATAGTTTCATCGGACATCGCCGGCAAATATGCACCACCGGCTGTACAAGACCCCATCACAACAGAAATTTGGGGGATATTCAGAGCTGACATTCGAGCCATATTATAAAATATTCGCCCAAAATGATCTTTATCAGGAAAGGTTCCAGATTGAAGAGGGAGAAAAATCCCGCCAGAATCAACCAGCGATATACAAGGCAAATGATTAGCTTCGGCAATTTCCTGTGCCCTTGCATGCTTAAGAATTGTCATAGGATAATAAGTTCCACCTTTAACAGTGGCATCATTGACAATCACCATTACCTCTTTGCCATGTACCCGACCAATTCCTGTAATAAGACCTGCGGCAGGGGCGTCATTATCATACATATCATAGGCGGCAAGCGGACTCAATTCAAGAAATGGAGTATTACGATCAAGAAGTTTAGCCAGTCTTTCTCTCGGAAGAAGTTTACCTCTGTCAGTATGGCGCTTTCTCGATTTTTCTGGACCACCCTTTTTTACTTTATCCAATCGTTCTTTAAAATCCAGATGCTGAGCTTTGTTTTTCTCGAAATTTTCCTGATACTGAATTGACTTTGTATCAACTTTTGATTCCAGACGAAACATATTTATTTTTTCCCCTGTATTGATTTAATGTATACAAAAAATACTTCTATATTCATTTTGAATAGTACCTTAGCAAATATTTCCTTTGCTCACTAACCAAAAATTTGTTCCTTCGCTGATGCTAATAATCCAATTTCTATTTCAAATTGCTTATTCCAGATAAAGCATTGACAATTAAGAACCTATCTGTTTCAGTTAAGGATTACAATATATGCTATGAGTTTTCTTTTGTAAAGAATATTGGTCATATATAAAAAAAAAGGTGCCTAAAAAGGCACCTTTTGGCTGGTATAAAAAATATCTATAAAAATCTTACCCGTCGGTAAGTTCAAATTCTACTTTATAAGTTACCCAAACTTTTACCGGACGACCATTTTGAATGCCAGGTTTAAAACGACACTTGTAAGCGGCTTTTACAGCTGACTCATCTAACGAAACTACACCAGATGTTTTACCTACGATAGCTTTGAGCACTTCACCTTCTTCATTCACTAAGGCAGAGACCCATACTAATCCGGTGATACCGGCTTGCTTGGCTAATCTTGGATATTCAGGCTTATGCTGAGAAATCATTTCAGGGTAAATTTCAACTGGAATAAAATCTGTTGGAGCAGGCAGGAAATCATCTTCAGCAATATCAACTACAATATCACCTTCCCCTTCAGAAGCTACAATATCAGGAGCAACAATAGCCGCAAGTTCTTCACGTGAAGCAATAACAACATCTTCATCAAGAACTTCTTCATCAGCTACCGGCTTAGGAATACCAACTTTCGGCATAGCCACATTAGGTTGATCAACTTTAACTTGTGGAGGACGTTTGGAAACTGAAGGCGGAGGACCCAAATCAGCAACTGTTTTAATAACAACTGCCGGAGCTAAAAATTCTTCTTCGCCCCCAACATTAGCAATAATCCAAAAAGTAAGAAGAATCGCTACAATAAAGCCAAGCACTGAAAGAGTACCAAACAAAAGGTTGCGCTGATATTTTGATTTTAGTTCAAAAGCACCGTAAGGTGAATATATTGCATTATTCATTGCCATTATAATTCCCCTTTCGAAATAGCTTCATTGACCGCAGCTTCCATTATTTTATTATCACGTTCTTCCCAATCACCCATTGCATAGCGATATGAGAATTTCTCTTCTCGAGTTAAGTCCTTGACTTTTTTGCCAAGTTTATCAGCAGTAAATTTATTCCAGGACCGTTCAATCAAATCAACTTCATCAAGAATATTTACCATATCAGCATATTCAGCATCTTTGTGAATTAAAACAAGAGTACTCAATTTGCTATTTTCACGATTTTGTGCTGTTAGTAATCCACGAAGAGTATCGGGCCATAACATATAAACTACTGAATCAGGAGTATTAGGGTTTGTCGGTAAAAGTTGAGGAAGGTTTTCCGGGGTGGGAGTTTTTGTATTCCACCAATACCTACTCTCTCCATCAACTCTGAGAGACAAGAGATTTGACTCCTTGACATCAACTTCTTCGGTTTGATCTTTGGGCGGCAAGTTAATTTCCATAGCCTGAGGCATCGAAAACACTGTCGAGACCATATAGAAAATCAAGAGAAGAAAAGCAATATCGACCATCGGGGTCATATCAATACGAATAGAGACACGCCTCTTGGGTCTTCTTAGTCCTTTCTTTCCTCCTTTTGGCGCCCGTTCTGCTACTTCACCAGCCATCTATAAAATTTCTCCTTTTTAGGTGATTACCTCACCTAATTATTATACAAACTCAAACATATATTCGTTCGACACAATTATTCCATTTCCTGATCTGTAATAATCAGAAATCTTTCAAGATGGTTTTCTTGCATCGATGTCATAACATCTTTCATAACACCATAACTGGCACCTTGGTCAGCTTTAATAACAATCAAAGCTTTTGGGATTCTAGCACGTGCCCTATTTATAGCTTCAGCCACATCATACTTGTTTACGTTTCTAACGCTACGAGCATTTGTCTGAATATCTTTGCCTTCAATATTGATAGTAGTTTTGACAACATAATCAACATATATAGAATCATATTTAGTCACAGTTATGTTAATGATATTTTTATCGGGCAATTCTATCATCGAGTGCGACTCAGGCAAATCCACTGCCCTTGCTTCCGGCGGCCTAAATGTAGTCGTCGTCATATAGAAGATTAAAAGCAAAAAGGCAATATCCACCATCGGAGTCATATCGACGCGAATGGCAACACGCCGTTTTTTCTTTGTCGCCATAGATTAGATTCCCTGTTTTTCTTTTAATATCTGAAGAATCTCAAAGGTAGCTTCATCTGTGGTATAGTTAAAAGCATCAACTTTATTAACAAAGAAATTATAGAAGAAAATACCAACAATACCGGACAAAAGACCACCGGCTGTATTAACCAAAGCTTCGGAAATACCGGTTGCTAAAGCAGTAGCATCAATAACGCCACCTTCAACATTACCGGTAGCGGCAAAAGCACGAATCATACCGACAGTAGTTCCTAAAAGACCTACCATTGTAGCAATAGAAGCAATGGTTGAAAGAGCAATTAAGTTACGTTCCAAAAGTGGTCCTTCCAAAGCATTAGCTTCTTCGATAGCTGTCTGAGTCAGAGCGATTTTCTTTTCTGAATCATAATTATTGGAATCTTTAACTTCGCGATATCGTTCGATACCTGCACGAAGAACATTAGCAGTCGTGCCGCGCTGTTTATCACAGGCAGCCAAAGCACCGTCAATATCGTCGCCCTGAATAAGAGTTACGATTTTTTTAAAGAAAACCTGAACCGAACTTTTCCCTTTAGCTACAGAATAAAGAGAAAAATAACGTTCTACAATAAATACCAACAACATGATAAAAATCATAATAAGCAAAACAACGAGCGGTCCGCCCTGATAAATTGAGTGAACAATAGGATTTTCCGATGTTCTAAAAACTCCATACCAGAGTCCAAAACCGATTGCAAATGCAACTAAAGCATTTAATGTCACGAAAAGAGTTTGTTTAAGCACTTAACGTATCCTCCACTTGATATTTAAATTTCTACGCCTTTCACAGCAATTAAAATAAAACCAGCCATAGAGACAAAAACACCCCATGATAAAGAGCCTAAAAAGACTCCCGGACCATAGCTGTCACCAAGACTTGAATAGTACGTGGTCGGATCAAATCCGTAATTACCACCTAAAAACGATAAAAATAATGTTATAACAAACAAAATAACCGGAATCCAGTTCAATTTGACAATTTTTTTCAGAGCCAGTGCCTGTTTATCGCTATCTCCTTTGGAACCATACAGACCATATAGTGAATAAGCAGGCAAAGCAATACAAAGAAGTGTATAAACCAAAAACAACACCCCAGTAATTATAACAATAAAACCAGACGAGAATACCATAGACCCAACAGAACCTAAAGAAGCAAAGACTCCTATTCCTGATAAGTTATCATATTCTTTGTGAACTTTCTTTTTAGCGACATAGGAATGAAGCAGTTCTTCTCCACCGCTTTCATTACCAATTTGGTCCGGTGGAGCAGCTCCTTCTTCGGTTTGTGCTACCGTACCTGTTTCATCGACAGCTTCTTTTACGCCTTTATCGACCAAACCATTTTCTTCCGTAGCACCTAAAACTACTGATGTTGAATCATTGAGAGAATCAGCCACTGTGGCAACAGGTTGTTCAATTTCCTGTTGATTAACTTCTTCAACAACTTCATTGTAGGCAGAATACCAGGGAAGAAACAGAGCGGCAACAATCATCAAACTGGCAACAGTCAAAATTAACTTTTCGCCAAATGAGACCCGGTCACCCAACAAAGTACAGGACTCACGAAGAGTATCTGAACTAGAGCGTTTTTCGAGTAAAGCTTTGGTAAGTTTCTCTTTTTCAGCCTCAGACTTGAATAAGTCTTTCGGTTTACCAGGGAAAACATCAAAACCGATATACGAAAATCTCTGTTTTTCGCTTATCCTATCTTTGGAGCCAACCTTTTTTTCTTCTTCAGCCATTAAGACTCCCTAATAATTATTTAAATTAACCCTTATCATCATAAAATTCAAATCTGGTATTGTCCTGTCCCTTTTTTGCTTCTTCATGAGACGGATCACATTTCAAAACTTTACCATACCAGTTAAACGCATTTTTAAATTCTTCATTAGCATCTTGCTTAGTAGCAACTTTATCTGCCGCATAAAGATGATAACATTGTGCAATCCATAACACTAATTCGACATTGTCACATTTAGATTCTTTACATGCGTATGCTTCTTTAAGGTATTTCAGAGCTCTTGGGAAATTCTTTTCACAGACTCCTCCAAAATACGAAAAACCAATAGCCGTTTTAGCATCGCAGTTATCAGGTTCTAATTCTAAAAGTTTTTTGTACCACTTAATACCGTTAGTACAATCTCCCATCGTACGAAGATAAGTATCAGCAATAAGCAATATTATCTTATTATCATTAGGATAAAAAGATAAATACTGTTGCATATAATCTATTGCTAATTCATAATAGTTTACATCATCAACAACTTCTTCCGTAATCTCATCTTCAAGCTCTAAAGCATCCCCTTCAGAGTCACTATTGGCAATACTCAAAGCACATGAAGAGGCGTTTTTCAATATCGCCACTGAAGTTGAATCAATTCCAATTTCTATTCTTTTCTGATAATAAGTAATTGCCTGTTTATAACTGCGAAGATTATGATAAGCAAAAGCTATACTTTGTAATAATCTTTTCTGGTCAGGATTAGCATCTAATGATTTGCCATAATAATGAGTCGCTTTGCTAAAATCTTTGTTTTCTTTTCGGTAATAGTAAGTATCACCTAACATGCGATAGAGTTCTTCATCCCTGATACTGTTTCTATAGTTTTCATCCTGTTCGCTAACCCATTCAATATGCTTTAAAAGCATTTCCGAAGCTTTCTCATATTGCCTGGAACCCCATAGTGATTTACCATAATAAAAATAAATATCTCTGGCTTCATAAGGAATACTGATAACCTTATCAAAATAGTCAGCAGCATCTTCGAACCCATAAATATTCACATATGACATCGCCAATTCAAAATAAACTCTGACATGCTGAGAATCTGGCTGAATATTTGAAAGTTCAATAAACCTCTTGTAAGATCCTATTGTTTCTCTGAAACGATTCTTGCGTTCATCACGGGAACGTGATGACATTGCCGCCTTAAAATAAATTCCACCGGCACGGTTCCATGCTTGGGCATGAGTACTGTCTTTCTTTAAAACGACTCTCAATTTTTCCAAAGCACAATTATAATCTTTCATCTCCAAACATGCTTCCGCCCAATGATAATAAACTTCTTTCGAAGCGGTATCAACAGCCAATGCTTTTTTATATTCGCTTATCGCTAATGATGGAATACCTTGATAGAAATTAGCATCACCAAGATTTATATGATATTCCGCTTTGACACTATTGGAAAGTTCATCTTCGCTTATAAGAGCCTCGCGAAAAGCACGGTCAGCATTCTGGTAATCCTTTTTTTTCATCAGAATCAAACCAATACCATTTTGAAACATATGCTTGGTATCTTTTTTAGCTTTCTTTAGCCCCTTCTTAAAAATCTTCTCAGCTTCATCAATATTACCAAGATTATAATTACTTAATCCTAAATAATACTGTGATTCAAAATGTTTGCTTTTCTTATCAACCGACAAAGCAAAATTCTCTTTTGCTTTGTCAAAATTTTCTTTATTAAAATATATCTGGCCTAAAATATAATAATAATAATAATAACCGTCATCAATTTCTATCTCAGCGTTAAGCGATTCAATTGCTTTTGTTGTATCTCCTGATTTTAATGCTGTTACTATTTCTTCTTTTAATGTCTGCGATGATAAATCAGTTGATGTAAAAAATACAAAAACAGTAATTAAAACTATCAACAACAATGAATTAGAATAAAAATTTCTCAAAACAAAACCTCATAATTATTTTCTACAGGTTAGCCAAAATAATGTTAAATCGCTCAAAGTCAAGTAATTATTTAAAGCAATTCAATAAAGCAAAAGCCCTTATTGCTACTCGTTTAATGGCTTTTAACTCTGAGATAAAAACAAACAAGTACACAACTCCCCAAAATGTCAAAATCACTTTAATTGTCGGTGACAAAAACTGTCCTAAGAACAGATGTATATAAATCAATGTCAGGAAAATTATTATTAACGTCCCAACCTGGAAAAAACCTGTCCAGAACTTCATCTGTCTCTCTCTTTGAGTATTATACAAGCTAAACCTCCCAATCTTCCTAATTCATTCAATAAAAAGAAGTGTCAATTTTTATGCCAACAATGCCTTTGGCTACAGCTAAATACTTATATTGTTAATAGTCAATACGATACAACTAATCAGCAATCATAAGATATTGGAATTATAATTTAATTCTCGCAGGAACTGCGATTTTTTAGCAGATACCATATTTAGAAATACTTATGATGTTGTTATTCATTTGGTTAGTGAGTTCGTAGTGAGATACGAAGAATTAGAACCAAAGATAATTAATTAAAACAGACCCTTGACCGTCTAACACGAATTTAATCAATCCGTTATATTCGACTCGATTATTTTCAAAATCAATAGCTGGATACATTTTCATATTTTTTGATATTTTAAGTATAATTGAGCGGATTTTTTTATTTTTAGTACCAATATTTTTAATTCTTAGTTTTCCGGATCGGTCAATATTTACCATACATATTGTAGAATCATAATAACTTCTTACTAAATTAATAGCAGTAATTTTCTCCGGCGGGTAAAATGCAGGAACAGGAGGCGACAATAACCCTAAAGTATCAATTAGATTTCTTACTTTTATTCTATCAAAAAGATTTTCATCTGATTCAGATCCAAGTTTCCAATTTTTTGTTGGATAACTTAAATACGGGAAAAAAGAAATAAGAACGTAATTTTCTGATTCAACTTGAACATCTTGAATTTTCATTGGAGAAAAATCAGACCATTGAACCGCAGATTGAATCTGCAAGTTAAAACTTGGTAAGTCTGACCGTAATATTTTAGATTCTATAAGCTTTCCATTTGCATCAATATTAGCTTGAAGAATCATATATTGATAATTATTTGTACTATCATTAATTTCAATATCCGAAAAGTAAGAAGGAAAAGATTTAATATAAGGGAAATTATATTTATTTGCTTTAAATGATTCCAAATACAATTTAGTATCTCTAAAGTAAAAACTATCAATTGGAAAAATAATATCGGGGATAGGGTTGTCGTACATAAATCTTAAAAGGATAATAATTTTAAAATCTTTTTTCTTGCCTTCAATCTTAGCCGGTTCAAATTTAATTTTTTTTATATTTGTTTCATAATATTGGACAAAAAGAGAATCCGATTTATTTACAGGAAGAATATCTTCCACCTTCCCTTTTTTATCAATCGTGAGCTGTACTGCTATATCTCTTATATAATTATTGAATGGAGGATTTTTTTCAGGGCGTTCCAACTTAGCCTCTTTTAATATTGGCAATTGGACATTATAGGTCTGAGGAATTTGATTTTCTGAAGCTAAAATTGTCCCACACAAAAATAACAATATAAAAAATATTTTTTTCATTAACTTACCTCAAAATCATATTCAAAAACAGACAAGTCTTATACACATAAATTACTTTCGTTAAACATTTCAATAAAAATAATTGACTATAATCACTTTCTCCACAAAAAACCCACTGCAAGGGACTTGTTGAAGAACCCC
>QNAD01000065.1 GCA_003641345.1 Candidatus Zixiibacteriota bacterium
CTTAAGTGTCGGGTCACAATCCACCTTCAGCGAATCAGGACCCGACACAACTGAAATGAGGGTTTATCAACAAGCCCTCAAGTCGGGAATGACAAAACAAAAGAAATAATAAAGACAAAAGAGATGACAAATTAAAAGAGGAAATAAAGCAAATGAGCAGGTTTCTCTTATTCTTGACCACACCGCAAGCGGTGTGCTACCTGTAATAGATATAATTATTCATTTCAATAGTAAAAATAGTAGGGCAGATCTCTCTTTGTCTTGAGACCTGCTGAATACGAAGATCACACCGCAAGCGGTGTGCTACCTGTAATAAATATAATTATTCATTTCAATAGTAAAAATAGTAGAGCAGGTTTCTCTTATTCTTGAGACCTGCCTATTTGCAAGAAATATAAATGTCAGTTTTCCCAAAACAAAAGAACCAGCCTAAATGAAAGCACCTATGACGGGGTTCTTTATTTAAAATTGATTGTCTAACAGGATAATTTAAGGCATAAAAAAAGGCGCCATCCGGATTCGAACCGGAGAATAGAGGTTTTGCAGACCTCTGCCTTACCACTTGGCCATGGCGCCATAAAAAAAAAGCGGGAAACGAGACTCGAACTCGCGACAGCCACCTTGGCAAGGTGGTGCTCTACCAACTGAGCTATTCCCGCATGGTGGATATAATATATATAGGAACTTGAGTTTGTCAACTCCATAAATTGAACAATTTTATTTTTTTGAACATCTTACCGCACAATTACTTGCTTATATCAAAGAACTGAACAAATCATGATATTTTTTAGCAGATTTTGTCCAACTGAAATCTAACTTCATACCTGCTTTCATTATTTTAATCCAGAGTCTCTTTTTCCCAAATAACCGTACAGCATTTTCAATGGTTTTAAGTAATTCACCAGATTCATATTTTTCAAATACAAAACCATTCCCATTCATGCTATTTTCATCGAAATTTTCAACAGTATCAGCCAAACCACCAACTTTATGGACAATTGGAATCGTTCCATATTTTAGAGAATACATTTGATTAAGACCGCAAGGCTCAAATTTCGATGGCATCAAAAAGAAATCTGCTCCAGCTTCAATCTTATGAGCCCAATCATCATCAAAAGTTAATAATGCCTTAAATTTATCAGGATATTTATTTTCTAAATTTTTAAAAAATTGATGGTATTTATCTTCGCCAGTACCAAGCAATACCATCTGCACATCCATAGCAAGAATTTTTTCAGCAATTTCTATAATTAAATCAAATCCTTTTTGATCGACAATTCGTGAAATCATACCTATCAATGGTGCATTTTCCCTGAATGGTAGTTGGATTTGATTAATGAGTTCTACTTTACATATCCTTTTACCTGAAAGATTCGACCGATAATAATTATGGGCTATTTTTTTATCTCGCGATGGTGACCAGACCGAGTAATCCACACCATTCAAGATGCCTGACAAATCATTAGAACGATCACTCAGCACGCCTTCAAGTCCACATCCAATTTCAGCTGATAATTGAATTTCATTGGCGTAATTCTCGGATACAGTTGTAATCTTATCAGCAAATGCAATAGCACCTTTTAAAATATTTACTTTTTTATAAAATTCCATCGGTGCAGTCGGGGTGAATAAATTTTCAGGTAAACCAAAATTTTTATACCGTTCACTTGCAAAAGTACCCTGATAAGCCAAATTATGAATTGTCAAAACTGATTTTGTATTTTTGAAAAAAGAATCATCTTTGATAATAGTTTTTAAATAAACAGGAAGCAAGCCAGCCTGCCAGTCATGAGCATGGATTATATCCGGGGACCATTCTAACTGTTTAACCAGCTCAATAATGGCTTTGACAAAGAAAATAAATCTCAAATCATTATCTTTGTAATCTGCCCCTGTAACAGGGTCAACATATAATTCATCTCTGTCAAAAAAATCAGAGCTTTCGATAAAATAAATTTCTATTTTATTTTTGGGCAATTTAACTTTTTTTACTCGAGCATAATAATTTTTATCATTTACTGTAACAGCAAGTTTTTCTATTACGGGATAAAAATTAAATTCTTCCCGAGATATTTTACTATACCCCGGAATAAACAGTTTTACATCATTCCCCAATTTTGATAATTCATAAGGTAAAGCCCCAACAACATCAGCTAATCCTCCTGATTTCACAAATGGAACAATTTCGGAGGCGGCCATTAAAATTTTCATACTCGCACCCTATTTGCCTGGTTTAAAAATAGTTTTTAATTTATTAACATCAATATCCCTAAGAAATTCTGCAGATTCTTCCGGAGTTGTCGGATTAATATAAATACCGGACCCCCATTCAAACCCAGCAATTTTTGTCAGTTTAGGAATAATTTCAAAATGCCAGTGATAATACTCATGACTTTCTTTACTGGTAGGTCTGGTATGTAGAATAAAATTAAACGGTGGATCATTAAGAGCAATTTTGAGTCTTGCAAGAGTATCTTTAAAACAACGAGCTAAAACCAAATGGTCTTTGTCACTCATTTCAAGATAGCTTGATTGATGGGTTTTAGGAAGAATCCAGGTTTCAAAAGGAAATCTTGGTGCAAATGGCTGAATGACGATAAATGAATCAAAATCAGATACAAGTCTTTCATCCTCTTCAATTTCCTGCCGATTTATATCACAGAAAATACAACGTTCTTTATATTCGAAATACCTTTTTGCCCCGGCTATCTCTTCTGCAACACGTTTTGGAATTATTGGAGTTGCAATTAATTGGCTATGTGCATGTTCCAAAGATGCACCTGCCGCTTCACCATGATTTTTAAAAACAAGAATATACTTTATTCGAATATCCTTCTCTAAATCAATCATCCGTTCTCTATACGCCCAAAAAATATCCCGAACTTGTTCATCAGCCATATCAACTATATCGCAAGCATGTTCTGAGGTTTCGACAATTACTTCATGAGCACCTACGCCATTCATTTTATCATAGAGACCTTTTGGTGCTCTATCCAATCCACCTTCCACCCTTAAAGCAGGATATTTATTTGGAAATACTCTAAGAGACCACCCCGGTTGATTGGGTTCTGAGTCAACTTTGCGATAAGCTAAAACTTCAGAAGGCGTATTATGTTCATGTCCAGCACAAAAAGGACACATTGCCGCCGCTACTCTTTTTGAAACCGATGAAAACGAAGTAGGACGCTTCCCTCGCTCAGTTGATATTATTACCCAACGTCCAACAATCGGATCTTTTCTTAACTCAGGCATATATATTTCTACTCTCTATAATTCAAAATTAAAAACACCTTCCGAAGACAACTTATCTTCGAAAATCAATTTTAACAAAGTTTCTTCTTCTGCCAGGCATACAACAGATCGACGATCGTATACTATTTTAACTGTTTCGATCGCTTTCTCGAATTGGTACTTTTGGTATTCTCCTGTTGAACCCCAACTAAACGGTAAAATCTCTTTGTCCTCCACCAAATTTCCCCCGAAAATATTACAGCAAACACCAATATTGACACCTGTATTAAGAAGCGTCCCAATTCCAAATTTTGTATGATCGCCAATAAAAGAACCAATCTTGTTACTATTGGAATCAATATTCTCTCCATTCAAAACAAGTCTTATATTGGAATAATTATTTTTCAAATCTGAATTTGTAGTCATTGCTCCAAAATTTACCCATGAACCAACATAACTATGTCCGATAAAACCATCATGATATTTATTAACATATGAATGAAAGACCGACTCTTCAATCTCTCCCCCAACTCGACAAGTATGCCCTATCGAACTATGACTAATTTTACCAGCTAATACATGTGAATTAGGACCAATATAACAAGGACCATAAATTGCCGCATGAGCATCAACTATCACATTACCACCAATAAAAACCGGACCTTCTGTTGCATCTATAATAGCAGTTGGATATATTTTTGCATCTTCACCGATAAATATATCATCTTTATTAATTAACACTGCTTGAGAATCTATTTTCGGATTTGATTGTTGTCGAAGTTCTGGGAATTTGAAATAATCAAATTTAATTTGTTTAGAAATATCAGCCATAACATCCCAGCTATAATTATATAATTCAACCGAAACTTCTACTCTATCAAAATTATCTAAAGATGTTTTAAAGTGATTTGAATATTCAATAAAAGTTGCAACCGGTGGAACTGTTTCAATAGAACCACTCCGAAACAATGCACCAATAACTTCATTTTTATTATTTACAAAAATACAACTTTTACTGGATTCTTTAATATTATCTAATAAATCTCCAAGATTTTTTATTCTCCCGTTTAGGAGTAGAATCCCTTTATTCCCTTTTTTTATTATGTTGACCGGATTTTCCGGATATTGCCGAGCAATCAATTGTGATAATTGATCTCTTACAATAAAACCAATATAAGTATCCGGAAACATTATTTTACATTTTTCAAATAACGATAAAATTCCCGCTCTCATAAGAAAAACCGGTCTGAGATAAGATATGGGAAGAAAGTTTTTGTATTTAATGTCTTCGTAAATATACAGATTCATAAACATCCTTGTTTGCTAAATTCATAAACAATAATAAAATAACAATTATTACCATATACTACTATCGGAATAAATGCAAAAATTTATATCCTTTTGCAACAATATTTTACAAAAATTTTAAAAAAAATAGAAATATTTGAAAATAATTATTAAATTTTTGAATCATTTGTACTATATTGGCATCTTATAGAGAATAGAAAACAAATATTAGGAGAAATAAATGTTAGATGTTACAGATAGTGCGAGTGTAGAACTTAAAAAAATTATGGATTCAGAACAAGCCAAAGGTAAAGAACTAATACTTGTCTTTCAAGGCTATGGCTGAGGTGGTCCATCATTGGGAATGACTCTGGATGAGTCAATTGAAGGTCTTCAAAAACTCGAATCTAATGGAATCAATGCTTATATTGATAATAATTTGGCTAGTAGTCTTGCAAGCATGGGGAAAATTAATATCGATTTTGTCAAACCGCAATTTGGTCGTGCCGGGTATACAATTACTGTTGGCGAAAAAAAGGATTGTGGAAATTGCTCCTGCTAAGATATCCGTTTATGAATTATAAAAAAGCCCGTCAACGACGGGCTTTTTTTATTTCTTCTTTGATAAAATCAATGCGATAAAAACTACAATTAAAGAAACTGATGAAAGTAGAATATACATCAATTCCATATCAGCTTTTTGCGTTTGAACAAACAGAGGGAGATACTTGAAAAAGCTATTTATTGCAATCAGAGGGATTAAAACAATAAAAATTCTTTTTGATAGATTAATTATAGCATATCCAATAAGTCCACCTGAAGCCGCCTGATATAAAATAATAAATGCCCGCTCAAATAGATTCCATGAAAACTGACTACGCCCTATAATAGAATCCAAGTATATTGATTCGGAAACTCCAAAAGCGACCCCCAAAACTACACCTACAATAATTAGTAAATTTGCCTTAATATTAAAAAATCTTGAAACCGAAAAAATTGCTATAAATTTAATTATCTCTTGAACAAAACCAGTCGTTAATACCGGAATAATTGAGACCAAAAATATAGACTCCCCGTTTCTTATAGCTGGCAAAATAAATCGATCCGTCAAACTGCTCTGTAATGGGTATTGAATAAAAGAATTTATAATAAAAGCAATAATACCAATTCCAAAAATTAAATATAATTGTTTGTTCTTATAATTTCCGCCAATATAAAGAGATATCCCTATCAATCCGAAAACTATGCTTAAAAAATAATTTGGAATAAGTCTTAATAACGTTTTAATAGTAAATTGAGGTGCTGTTGGTTGTTGTTTTTGTATTTTTTTTTCATCATAGACATAATCCAGATAAATTTTCATCTTCTGAGAAGGTATATCTATCTTTTGAATTTTCTTTTGCTTAGAAAAATAAATTGTCATCGGTAAAGGCTGAGATACATTGATTGTATAAACTGAATCTGCCAAACGAGTATGGAGTTTTTTGTATGAGAATTTCTCCACAACACCATGGAAATTTGATTCTAATTGTGTCTGTGGTTCAAAATATTCAAATTCAATGTTTTTGCCAACTATTAAATCTGAAAATGAAAGAATTATTTCAAGTTGATCTATGAAATTATTATCAAAAGCAAATATGTTATCAAAATTATCTTTAACAACTTCAACTTCATTGCCCAACCGAGTAAAGTAGCCTTCCAGTTTTTTACTATTTAGAGATAATTCAAATTGTTCATTTTGCTCATTGAACAATATACTCTTCTTGTCCCCGAGATAAAATCCGTCTGTACTGACGAAAAAATCACCTTTGACAATAATTTTTCTATCAATACCTATTTTAGAGTAATCCAATTCTAATTTCTGATTGATCCTATACCCTGACACACCATTGATATTTATTTCATCAACTACTTTTGACTGAAGAGTTCCGATAGCAGAATCTTTTTGAATAAAAGTCCATTGCCTTTGCTCTCCAATAGGACGAAAAGATTTGAATTCAACACTTTTATCAAGATGAACTTGAGCCAAAAGAGATAACGGCAATAAAAACAGAACAAATAATATTTTTTTCATACTAATTCATAAGTTAAAAATTTAAATTTGAGAAGAAATATAATTAATTTTTCATAATCTTAACTTATTATAGTAATATTCAATTTTCAACTATTTTTTTACGGGTGTGGGAATTGCCCTTTTTCTATTTGCGGCATAAATTTAATATATTGTTCATTAGTAACACTATTCTCCCATGGACCCCACATTTTTGCTACCCAAAGTGAACCCCAAAAAAAGACAACCAAAACAATAGCCCATTTTAGAGAAGACACTTTTTTCTTTTTCGATACAATAGATATCTGTAAAGTCTTATCAACCGGACAAACATCAACACATGCCATACATCCAATACATTCATCGGAGTTGACCTGATTAACTTTATCCACTGGAATAAATGCAGGGCAAACATTAGCACATGATGAACAATTAGTACAACTTTGCTTGTTGCGAGTGATTCTTGTTAATGATAATAACCCCAGAATGCCTAATAATGCCCCATAAGGACACAGGTACCGACACCAAAAACCTCTAATTATCAATGATAAAACAAAAAGAATTAAAACTACAACTAATGCAAAAGTTGTTATATGAGTGAAAAAACGTAGCATTAAAATATCTGAAATAATATTGTATTCGCTATAAACAAACCTCTCAATACTTATGTCAGACATCTGATATAGAATAGCATAGAAGAAAAACAGCAGGATAAGATATTTCAAAGAACGTAAAATATAATCAAGCCATTTTGGCGGCAGTAAACGACGCTTGAAAATTTTGTCTGAGATATTCCCTAACATTTCAGAAATAAATCCAACCGGACAAACCCAGCTACAAAAAGCTTTCTTGAAAAATAAGGCAGTCAATAAAATCACAATAAAAATAATCATCCCGGACGGATGGATGTTATTGATTATTCCTGATTCAATCCAATACCTCAAAGAGACTAAAGACCCAAGAGGCAACCAACCTTCAACTCCCGGAGGACGCGGAACATCCCAAAGCATTCCCCCACTTTTAATATTACCTACAAATAAATAAAATTGAATACCAATCCAAATATTTATTAGTACTGAAAATATCTGGACATAAAACCTGAACTTTTGCGTTGTTTTTTCAGGTTTTGTCTCATTTATGATTAAATTATTATTTTTATCCAATTTTTACTCTTTTTAATAAATATCTATTACGAAAATATTATAAAAATAACCACAAAAAAATACCTTGATTTGGGTCAACTTTTTCTATTATGAACTATTAGCATCCACCTTCACGTACTGAAACATATTATTCTACAACAGTTATGTGGCTACTATTCAATAATATAACGCTCGCCAATAAAATATGTAAGCATCTGAATAATACTTAATAAAAATAATAATTTTATTTATAATATTCTTTCTTCTTAATAGTTGCTAATGATGCTCAAAAAAGACACAGATTCAAACTTATATTTAACTTGACATATTATATTAAATTATTACTTTGTACTCAGTTACATGAGATAATTTACTTATCTAAAATTGGTTGAAAAGGCTAAAGAAAAAATAGATTAAAATCACATAAATAATATTAAGATGATTCCATTGGACAAGGAATTATTCAGGAGGATATAAATGATATTAGGTAGATCTTTTTTACCCGCACGGATTACTAATAAATCTTTGAAATTTACATTAATACTATTAAGCCTGATTCTTTTAATGTCATCACAGGCATTTGCGGTTGCTATCGAATCTTCAACAGAATATTTCGAATTAGGAATAGATATTGAAGTTTATGGCAATAGTTATTTAAGCAATGAAGATATTACTATTCAGGTAAAATATACTAATGGTTTCGTTTATGATTCATGGACAACCAGTGCAGACATAAGCGGTTCATTCTATACAGTTTGGGAAACTCCTATTGACTATAATCTTCCAGATACATTAATCA
>QNAD01000066.1 GCA_003641345.1 Candidatus Zixiibacteriota bacterium
ACCAATGCCGACCCAGACCCAATTGATTTTCCTATTGCAGGTAATGATGATGCTATCAAATCAATTAGGGTACTATTGAAAGAATTGGTTGATGCAGGAATCAATGCCAAACAAAGTGTCACTCAGGATATGATTGAAACGGCACTTGATGAAGAAAGAAATCATAAGGTTGCTACATACACAACTGCTGAAGATGAAAAAAAGGTAGATAAATAAAATGGAAATTACAGCTAAAATGGTTAAAGAGCTTCGAGATAAAACCGGAGCAGGTATGATGGATTGTAAAAAAGCCCTTGGCGAGGCTGAAGGTGACTTTGAAAAGGCAATCGATTATTTACGTGAAAAAGGCATCTCTAAGGCTGCTTCTAAAGAAGGGCGTGCTACCGCTGAGGGTATTATTGCTACTTATATTCATTATGGTGACAAATTAGGTTGTATGGTTGAAATTAATTGTGAAACCGATTTTGTTGCTCGAACTGATAAATTTAAAGAGTTTGGTCGTGAGATTGCAATGCATATTGCGGCGGCGGCTCCTTTGTGTGTTAATCGTGAAGATGTTGATCAGGATTATATCAATAAAGAAAGAGAAATTTATCGTCAACAAGCTCTGAACGATGGGAAACCTGAAAAAATAATAGATAAAATTGTTGATGGTAAAGTTGACAAGCATTATTCAGAAGTTGTTTTGATGGAACAACCATTTGTTAAAGATAATGAGCAAACTATTGGCGAATTTGTCAAAAGTATGATTGGTTCTATTGGTGAAAATATCTTGATTAAACGGTTTGCCAGATTCAGATTAGGTGAATAGTTATGAATAGCGATGTTTCATCGCCTGCTTGTAAATACAAGCGTATTTTACTGAAACTCTCCGGTGAAGCCTTAGTGGGTGACGGTGAGTTTGGGATAAGTCCTGATGCATTAGAAAGAATTTGTGCCGAGGTTAAAGAAATTAAAGACCTCGGTACTGAAATTGCCATCGTTTTAGGAGGTGGTAATATTTTTCGCGGATTAAATCTTGTGGAACGCGGGATAGAAAGAGTCACTGCCGATAAAATGGGTATGTTGGCGACAGTTATAAATTCTCTGGCTATGATGGATGCTTTGGAAAACATAGGGATTTATACACGTGTTATGTCTGCTGTTAAAATTGAAGATTTTGCCGAACAGTATATTAATCGAAGAGCAAAAAGACATATGGAAAAAGGACGGTTGGTGATTTTTTCTGCCGGTACAGGGAATCCGTATTTTACAACAGATACAGCCGCAGCTCTCAGGGCGATGGAAATCAATGCTGAACTAATGATAAAAGCAACCAATGTTGATGGTGTTTACACAACTGACCCCAAAAAAGATGAAAATGCAACTTTTATTCCTTCTTTGAGTTACATGGAAGTTTTAACAAAAGAGTTAAAAGTAATTGACTCGACTGCCATTTCTTTGTTAAAAGATAGTAAGATTCCGGTGAGGGTGATTGATTTACATAAGCCGGGAAATCTTAAAAAGGTTATTTTTGGTGAAGAAGTTGGAACTGTTATTTCCTGATTGAGATAAATTGAATTATCTTCATAGGAGTTTTTATGGTAAATGAATTATATGATGAAGTTAAAGCACGAATGGATAAAACCATTGAAGCTGTCACACGTGAATTTCGTGCTGTGCGAACCGGTAAAGCTTCACCGAATCTGTTAGATACGGTGAAAGTAGAAGCTTATGGTTCACAAATGCCTTTAAATCAGGTGGCTACTATCAATTCTCCAGAACCAAGATTGATAGTTATTCAGGCATTTGATAAAGGGACTGTTGCAAGTATTGTCAAAGCAATTCAAGTAGCGGATTTAGGGCTTAATCCGATGGTTGATGGGCAATTGATTCGTATCCCTGTTCCGGCTCTAAATGAAGAAAGACGCAAAGAGCTTGTAAAACATTGTAAAACATTGGCAGAAGAAGGACGTGTCTCAATGAGGAATGTTCGCCGTGAATACAATGAAAAATTGAAAAAAATGGAAAAAGCCAAAGAGATTTCCGAAGACCAAGAAGCCGACGGGCATGATGAAGTCCAAAAAATCACCAATGAACACATCAAGATAATTGATGATTTGTTAGTTGCTAAAGAAAAGGAAGTAATGGAGGTATAACTACTTTAGAGTTTTAACTCCTGAGCATAAATAGTAAAAAGAGCCTGCCATTGGCAGGCTCTTTTTTTATCCGGGATAATTGCCGTCGATATAGTTTTTGAGATAACGATTTTCTATTTCAATATTAGTCATTTGAGCTTTGACAATATCACCAACAGATATTATGCCTATAATTTTATTGTTATCGACAATGGGGATATGGCGAATCTTATTATTTGTCATTAATCCAGCTATATAATTTAAATCATCTGATTTAATCCCTACTATTAAATCAACTGACATAATATCTTTAACCGTTTTTCCTGTCATATTTGAAGTGTCAGAATAAAGGGATACAAATATATCTTTATCACTTACAATTCCAATTAATTTATCATTTTCATCTATAACAGGTAAACTACTTATTTTATTCTCAATTAATAATTTCATGGCTTGTTGCAAAGTCGCTTCGGTAGTTGCAGTAATAACCTTGCGATTTTTCTCAATAAAAACTTCATTAACTTTCATATAGTACCTCTTCGTTTAAAATTTGTAGCCGTTATTATTAGGAAATTCATGTTAGCTCACTTGGCAATCTATTATTTTATACGTATATTTATATGATTATGTCAATAAAAATATACAGAAAGAGTCTTTGTTGTTTGATTTGCGGGTTGATTTTTATAATCGGCGTTAATTCTTTGATTTATGCTGAGGAGTCAGACCCCATTTTAGAATTTTATGTTAAGCGAGGCAACTCTGTCTTCTCCAGTCGTAATCCATTGGAAAGAGCGATAAATTTTTCATTTATGGCAAAAACATATTACAAAAAAATTAACAATGAGGGAGAGGCAAAGAAAGTCGATTCGGCATTTTCAACGCATTATTATAGTTTTGGGCAATTAGATTCGTTAATTTGGGATAGTCTTAAAACATCAAAGTTCGTTGAATTTGAGTATGAATCACCAAATATATTTGACATGAATTATATTTATAATTTTTATCCTAATGATACTGGTGCAATTGATTTGCCAATTGGGTTTGATGTTGATTCAACCAATTTCGAAGATCCAATAGGTGTTGTCATTATTGATAGAAATCTGTATTTTATAAAATGGCTTTATCTGCATTATCCTAACGAAGTTTCTCATAAGCGATATTCCAGATCATTTCGTTTTACAAATATAAATAATTATATTTTCCCTGATTCGATTTGGGTTGTAGGTGCCAAAAGAGGAATTTTTTCAGCCGAAAATTATAGAATAGAGACTGGTATTTATAATATAGAAATATATCATTAATTTCTAATCATTTTATAATAATGTTAAGACTTGCGATAAAGCGGGGAAGAGTTTAATTTGTCAATTGCAATGAATAAAAAAGATAAATTAATTGAAAGTATTCTAAGTCATTCCAAAAAGGTTCCGGTTCATATTGCGATTATTATGGATGGTAACGGTCGTTGGGCGGCGAGTCGCAATAAGCCAAGAACTTTTGGACATGAAGCAGGAGTCAAGGCTGTAAAAGATACTGTAAAAGCGGCTACTGAAATCGGGGTAAAATATTTAACGCTTTATACATTTTCATCAGAAAACTGGAAAAGACCAAAAGCGGAAGTCGCGGCTTTAATGTCGTTGTTATCCAGAACAACCCGAAAAGAACTTCGTGAACTAATGGAAAAAGATGTTAAATTGATAACTACCGGACGTATTGCCGGACTTTCCGCCAGTCGTCGAAAAGTCATTTCAGAAGCAGTAAAAAAAACCCGTTCTAATAAGGGATTGATATTAAATCTTGCTCTTAACTATGGTGGTCGAACTGAGATTTTAGATGCTGTTAAGGCTGTTTGTAATGCTGTTATGTCTGGATATTTGAATATAAATGATATTGACGAAGAGACTTTCTCAAATTTTCTATATACCGCAGATATTCCTGACCCTGATCTTCTAATTAGAACTTCGGGAGAAAAAAGGTTATCCAATTTTCTGCTCTGGCAAACTAATTATACAGAATTACATATCATTGATACTCTTTGGCCTGATTTTGGGGAGAAAGAATTATTTGAAGCTGTGTTTGATTATCAAAATCGGGAACGTCGTTTTGGAAAATTGAAACGCAAATCTGACAAATGAGTAAAAATTTAATATTTCGAATACTGGTTGCAATTGTAGCAATGCCAATTATTCTCTGGATAATATATCAGGGAGGGGGTTGGTTATTTGGAATGGTTTTATTTCTGGCAATATTAGGAATTACAGAATTTTTGCTACAAGAAGGGTTTTGCCTTTCATCATTCTTTTATTGGCTTGGACTGTTTGCAGTAGTGTTGTCAATATCAATTTCAACCGGTTTTTTAGATATTATTCACTTAATTCCAGCTTTTGAGAATCAAACATCAGCGTTGATAATTCTACTTTTATTAGTGTTTGTTATTTCCACAAAATTATTGGCAGTCGGCAAGTTACCTCCGCAGGAATTATTCAGGCGAAGCAGTAATTTTATGTGGGGCGTTATATATATTGGTCTTTTATATCCGTTTGTATATAAAGTTGGCGAAGGAGTCAATGGCATCAGCGGCGGCGATTCACTACTGCTTCTATTTTCTGTTTTGTGGATTGGTGATTCATCGGCGATGGGATTCGGGAAGTGGTTAGGAAAACATAAACTGGCTCCGTCTGTTTCACCCAACAAAACAATTGAAGGATTTATCGGGGGGATTGTAGGTTCAGTAATTGTTGGACTTGGCTTATATTTTTGGAAATTTCAAAATATTAATATTTATCATATAATTATAGTTTCTTTGGGTTGTTCTATCTCGGGGCAAATAGGGGATTTGGTTGAGTCAATGTGGAAGCGTTCTTTACAGATAAAAGATTCATCAAACATTATACCGGGGCACGGTGGTATTTTGGATAGATTTGACTCATTGTTGTTTGCCGCTCCATTTATGTATTTATATTTTAATCTGATGCTTGGATGAAATTATTAGACTTTATATTTGCCGCCCGACCTTTGTTGCATCTGCCAATCTGGTCAGTATTTTTAATCTGTTTACATTATCATCATCAATTGTCAGGAGATGTTTTTTCGTATGAAAATTTAATTATATTAATAGGTATGAGTTTTTTAGTCTCTGGTGCTTATTATATTAATCAAATTTACGATTACGAATCCGATAAAATAAATGACAAACTTGGTTTTTTGCAATCAGGAAAACTTACGTTCCGACAATTATGGATAGGCTACTTTGTAATTACTTTAATTCCAATTGTTATATCTTTTTTTATTTCAACATTGATACTGATGGTTTTTCTCCAATTTTTCGTATTAGGCTTTTTGTATTCAAGTAAACCATTTCAATTCAAGAATCGTCCAATATTGGGCTTGTTGACAAATGCTTATTCTTTTGGATGGTTGGTGCCTTTAACAGTAATGCCGGAAATAAATATACATAACGTCGGATTATTAAAATGGGGCAATCCGTTATATTTCTTTTTGGCAGTTGCCGCAATTCATATTATGACCACAATTCCAGATAGGGATGGAGACTTAAAAACAGGCAAAAAAACAATAGCGGTTATAATGCCACCGGTATCATCAAAATTATTGGCTGTCGCATTGTTGGTAGCTTCAATTGTAGTAGCTTATCAATCGGAGTTTTTGTTATTGTCGGGATTGTCGTTGGTGTCATCGTTGGTTATTTTGCTGTCACTTTTTTATTCATCAAACAGACTATGTCTGTTGGCTACTAAATTGCCGATATTACTGCTGACACTTTTAGCCGGTTACTTTTACATTTACTATCTTCTATTTATAGTTGTTTTGTTTGTTGTAACTCGAATATATTATAAAAGAAGATTTGGAATTAAATACCCACAAATTGCGTGATATATATGAAGTTTTTAATAATAGTAATTCTATTTTTTGTAATTGGCTGTACTCCTAAGACTCGTTATAGTAATGTAACTGAAGAGAGAAAAGAAGATATTTCCGTCCAATCTTTTGGATTATCCACCAATCAAAATATTCGACTCGGTTCAATATTACAAAGTTATCTCGGTCGTCCATATGCTGGTAAATCAAAATATGAGGAAGGGATTGATTGTTCCGAGTTTACCATGGAAGTTTTTAAGAAATATGACAATATAAGATTACCGCGTACCTCAAAAGATCAATTCAATTATGGCACTAAAATTTCTAAATCATCGTTAAAGTATGGTGATCTTCTGTTTTTTAGAACTGATGGTAATAGAATATCTCACGTAGGAATTTATCTTGAGAAAAGTAAATTTATCCACGTTTCATCTTCTCATGGAGTTATGATTAGCGGTATCAGGGGAAAATACTGGAATCAAAGATATGTCGGTGCACGTCGAGTTATAAATTTAAATAATAAATAGGTTTATAAAATGGTCGGTAAGAATTCGGAACTAATACTTAAGTTGAAAAATTTGCCAACCAATGCGGGTGTCTATCTTTTTAAAGACAAACAGAATAAAATAATCTATATTGGTAAAGCTAAAAACCTTCGTAATCGAGTCCGAACATATTTTCAATCATCCAATCAACATAGTCCTAAAACAATTAGATTGGTAAATAATATCAATGATTTTGAGCTAATGATTACAGATAGCGAAGTTGAAGCTTTGATTTTAGAAGCAAACCTGATAAAAGAACATAAGCCTCGTTATAATGTTGATCTTAAAGATGGTAAACATTTTCCTTATATAAAAATAACCAATGAACCGTTTCCAAGAGTATTAATTGTTCGCAGGGTAGAAAAAGATAGTGCCAGATATTTTGGACCTTATACTTCATCGAAAGGGATGAGAAGGACGGTTCAATTTTTAAGTCGCTTATTTAAAATCAGGACTTGTAACTTAGTTATACCTGCTCCAAAGGGAAAAACACACAAAGTATGCCTTGACTATCATATCAATCGATGCGGTGCTCCTTGTATTGATTTACAAACTCAAGAAGAATATAAAGAACAGGTCAATTCTGTTGTTATGGTTCTATCCGGAAAATCAAAAAAGTTAATTTCTGTTTTAACTGAGAAGATGAAAACAGCTTCTGAAAATATGAATTATGAAGAGGCAGTTGAAATAAGAGACCAGATAGGAGCTATCGAATCAGTCATGATCAAACAGAAAGTGGACGTTGGGGAAATCGTTGAGCGAGACATTATCTCAATTGCCAGAGAGGTCAGCGATGCTATCGCAGTGGTTATGCAAATTCGCGAGGGGATATTAATCGGACGGCAGGATTTTCAGCTAATTATCGACAAGGATGATTCGGATGAAGTATTATTGGAATCATTTTTGAAGCAGTATTATAATTATCAGCCTAATCTTCCCAATGAGATATATTTACCGATGGAACTTGAAGACAAAAATCTTTTTGAATTGTGGTTTAGGGAGCTTAAAAAAAACAGAACAACAATATTCACTCCCAAAATTGGGCAGAAATTACGGCTTGTTGATTTAGCGGCGAAAAATGCAAGATTAAAACTTGATGAAATACTTATTCAAAAACAAAAACAGAGTGAACGAACCAGTAAAATGGTTACTGCCTTAAAAGATGATTTGAATCTAAATAAATCACCTCGGACAATAGTATGTTTTGATATTTCCAATACCGGTGAAACTGATGCTGTTGGTTCCTGTGTCTATTTTGAAAATGGCAAACCAAAAAAAACTCAGTACCGTCATTTTAAAATCAAAGGGGTTAAAGGGCAGGATGATTTCAAGATGATGCGTGAAATTGTTGGTCGGTATTTTTTCCGAATTAAGGAAGAAAAAAAGCAACCACCTGACCTTTTGGTTGTTGATGGCGGTAAGGGGCAGTTGTCATCGGCCAAAAAAGAGTTGGAATATCTTGGATTTCAAGAGCAGTTAATTGTTGGATTAGCTAAAAAACTTGAAGAAATATTTATGCCTGGTAAGAGTGACCCAATAACTATTAGCAAAAGTTCACCAGGTCTGATTCTTTTAAAACTGGTTAGAGATGAGGCGCATCGGTTTGCTATTGAGTACAACCGAAAAGTGCGAAGTAAAAGAACAATCAAATCTGCTCTCGATGATATCCCAGGTATTGGACCACAAAAGAAAAAACTATTATTGAATAAGTTTGGTTCAGTTGTAAAAATCAAAAAACTGACAGTTGAACAATTAGCAGAAGTTAAAGGAATAACTGAAAAGCTTGCAGATAGAATTTTTAAGCATCTGAAAAATGTAAACTGAATTTTGAAGTGGTAGCAGATATCCCCGTTTGCCGCCCACTGAACCAATTAATTGTTTACACAAAATTACTTACAGGCTCTATAATAAATCTATAACCATTCCAACTTTTCGAGTTCGGGTATTTCTTTTTTCATTTGAAA
>QNAD01000067.1 GCA_003641345.1 Candidatus Zixiibacteriota bacterium
ACTTCGTGGAGCTGGACCTTTGGCGATGGTGGAACATCGACTGAACAAAACCCGTCTTATACTTATAATACTGCCGGAACATATACTGTTACATTAACAGCAACTAATGCTTATGGCTCTGATGATGAAGTTAAAGTTGATTATATTACTGTAACAGATGCTCCTGAGGCAACCCAGACCTTTGCCAATGCTGATATATCTGTATTGGGAACTTTCTCAGGCGGATTTGTAAATACTTTTGCCAGTGATAATTCTTATGAGACAATTACTGAAGCAGAATCTACCAACCATCCGAGAAAAGTTACCAGTAATGCTGAGCATAAGTGGACTTTTGATCTCGGAAGTGGTGGCAGTAATATGGCTTTCTATATGGAAGGATATAGAAACGATAATTCTGATGGCGATGATTTTGTTTTTGAATATTCAACCGATGACGTAACTTATTTGCCTTTATTCACTGTTGCTTCATCTTCTGAACAGACATATTCAGAAGCAGTCTCAGGTTTAACAGGTACGGTATATGTTCGTGTCTCAGACGATAACCGTTCTTGGGATTTATCTGCATTAGATAACATGTATGTGGATTATATGTACTTTGAATATTCTACTGGTCCAATAGCACCGACAGCAGATTTTGTTGGTACTCCAACCAGTGGTAACGTGCCATTAACTGTCAACTTCACTGACCTTTCAACAGGTGCCCCTGATACATGGGCATGGACATTTGGCGATGGTGGAACCTCAACCGCTCAGAATCCATCATACGTATATAATACAGTTGGCACTTACACGGTAACTCTAACAGTTACTAATACATATGGCTCTGATGTTGCTACTAAGACAGATTATATTACTGTTACCGAAGCAGGAAGTAATGCCTCTCACGTTGGAGCAATGTCTGTCGGACGTACCAAAACAGGACCTAATTACCTTGGCACCTGTACGGTTACTATTTTCGATCAGGGTAATGCACCTTTAGCTAATGCTACTGTTTATGTCGATTATGATGGTCCGACATCTGGCAGCTTAAATGGTGTTACCAGTGCTGATGGTACAGTTTCGTTCCAAGGATCTTCGATGAAAAGACCTGCTGGAGAATGGTGCTTTGAAGTGACTAACGTTACCTCTGGTACGCATCCATACGATGCTGGCTCAAATGCAGTAACCCGTGCCTGCGAAAGCGGTCCGGTTTATAAAACTGATAATTTTGTTTCTCAATTATTACCTTCGGTTTATGCATTAGACCAAAACTATCCTAATCCATTCAATCCGGCTACTGGAATTAGTTTCAGTCTGCCAAAAGCTTCTCATGTAACTCTGACAGTTTATAATATTATGGGGCAGAAAGTTGCTGAATTAGCTAATGGTGAAATGCCTGCCGGTAATCATGCTGTTGAATGGGACGCTTCAGCGATGTCTTCAGGTGTTTATCTCTATAGATTAGAGACAAATGAGTTCTCAGATACAAAGAAGATGTTATTGATTAAATAAGATATTAAATATTTTATTAAAAAAAGGTGCTGTAATCCGGCACCTTTTTTTTGTTTATTTTTTTTATATTATTTGTATAATGATTAATATGAAAAAAATATTATTATTCTTATTGATATTTAGTTTGTCAGAGATGGCTTTGGCTCGAGTGGATATAACCAAACCTCCTGAAGATTCGGTTGATGCCGAAAACTTGAGGATTTGGATTCCGATTGAAAAAAGCAGTTCCTGTCGGGTTATAATTGATATACTTGACCAAAAAGGTAAAATTGTAAGGCAATTGGCCAATAGATTATTAGGCAAAGGATACTATAATTATTATTGGGACAAACGTGACGATAACGGAAAATTTGTTGAACCCGGGAAATATAAATATAAAGCAAGTGGACGTATTGTTAATAGAGAGGGAGAAGTTAAGGTTGTTTACAAAGAATGGGAACGGAAATGTAATATTGGTTTAATTGATATTAAAAAATCAAATCAATTATTCGTAGAACTTAAAGATGATTCAGCCTTAGTTTCTATTGATGTTTTGAAATTTAACGGTGAATTGGTAGATAAGCCCGTTATAGATTCAGTAATGAATAAAGGTTATCATACTTTTGTTTGGCAACCTGAAGATCATGTTCTAACGGGAAGATACAAAGCTAAAGTTATGGTTGGAGATTACCAGCAGACATTTATTGTCTGGCGTATTAGATAAGCTATGAAATATTTTTGTACATTGATATTTTTTATAATAATTATAGCAGGGTGCGGAAAAAAGCAGACAATAAATTTTAATCAACCCGAATTACCCGGAACAGTTTATTATGAAAAAGCGTGGGTAGAGCCGAAAATTGTGTTAACAGATTCAATCTTTACCCTTATAAAAGCCGCTCGCCTTGATTCATTTCTGGTTGAAAAACCGATGAGATACCAATCCTCTATTGATAATTCATTGCAATTTAATATTATCGAAGATAGCTGTTTTACAATTGTAAATATGCAAAATCCTGATGGAATTGTCATAAAATCATTTATTGCCCGTTTTCTTAAATCAGGATTTTATAAAGTAACATTAGATTTAAGCCGCTTGTCGGATCAGTATAAATTCCCATATTATTTTCTTAAAGTTGAATATTGCAGTTTTGAGAATTACCGGAAAATCCCTTAAAATCAACAATTTCCCAGTCATAAATCTGTTCTATAATTGCGCAGAATTGGAATTAACCAATACTTTTTTAAGCCGATAAAACCAAAGACATAGTTAATTTAATCTTTTGATTCCAGGGGTTAAACAATGCCGAATATTCTTGTCGTCGATGATAAAGACTCTATGCGTAATATGCTTCAGCAAACTTTGCTCGAAGAAGGACACCGAGTTGATGCTGTTAACACAGGCGAGAAAGCTATCGACTTAGTCCAGAATAAAAATTATGACCTTGTTTTGACAGACCTAAAAATGCCTAATATGGGTGGACTTGATGTTTTAGGCGGGGTTAAAGATATTGATACTGATACAGCGGTGATAGTTATGACTGCTTACGGTACAATTGAAGATGCCGTTATGGCTATGAAAAAAGGTGCTTATGATTTTCTGACTAAACCGTTTGATACAGAACATCTATGCGTGCTTGTCAATCGAGCCTTGGAAAATAGAAGATTAATTGCGGAAAACAGTTTGTTAAGAGCAGAAAAGTTTGATGATAGCGGCCTTGAGCAGATAATCGGTAAAAATAAAAAGATGATTGAAGTCAGTAAGCTGATTCAGAAAGTTTCCAAATCAGATGCTTCAGTGCTACTCCAGGGCGAATCAGGAACAGGTAAAGAACTATTCGCAAAAGCAATTCATCAGTTATCTTTTAGAAAAGACGGACCTTATATAGCTATTAACTGTGCCGCAATACCTCATGAACTTCTTGAAAATGAACTTTTCGGTTCTGAAAAGGGTGCCTTTACCGGTGCTCATATTAGAAAGATGGGGAAATTTGAAATTGCTAATGGCGGTACAATATTCCTTGATGAAATAGGTGATATGAATATTTCTCTTCAGGCAAAACTTCTTAGAGTTTTACAGGAGAAAAATTTTGAACGGTTGGGTGGTAACAAGACAGTCGATATTGATGTCAGGGTTATTGCCGCTACCAATATGGACTTGAATAAACAGATTAAAGAAAAAAGATTCCGTGAAGATTTGTATTATCGTCTTTCGGTCTTTCCGGTAACAATTCCGCCTCTTCGGGAAAGAGAGGATGATGTCAAAGAATTGGCAGAATTTTTTATTAAAAAATTCTGTAGAGACATGAAAAAGCCAGAAAAATCTTTAAGCAAAGAAGCTATTGCGCTACTTGAAAAATATCATTGGCCTGGTAATGTTCGGGAACTTGAAAATACTATTGAAAGAGCAGTTATCTTAGCCGAAGGTAAAAAAGTCACTCCTGATCATTTGGCTATTCGCTTGAGAACCACCAATGAAATTCAGCTTCGTGAAGGTTCAGGTCTGAAAGAGATTGGTGCTTATGCTCAGATGCAGGCTGAAAAAGGTACGATTATAAGAGTTTTAAAAGAAGTTCGTGGCAATAAAAGAAAATGTTCCAAGATTTTGCAAATTGATTATACAACTTTGTTTGATAAAATTAAAAAATACAGTATTGAAAAAGAGATGTATCCTGATAAGGAATAAGGGAGCTTTGTTTCTCGGGGGAGAAATAAAATCCATTTATAATATATCTCTCAAACCGCCTGAGCAATCAGGCGGTTTTTTTGTTATCTTTAATTTTTCCTATTGACTTTTGATATACTTTACTGTTTTTTATGCTATTAATTGGTCTGCATCTGAGACTGACATCATTATTGCCAGGATACTATCAAGAACATGCACCACGAAACCTGGCATTTATTATATCTGTATAAGAGGTCAAGATGAGTACTTCGCTGATTAACAAACCGGTTTTACTGCTAAATCAGAATTATGAACCGATGCAGATTTGTACAGCTCGGCGAGCGTTTATTCTATTATTTCAAGGAAAAGCGGAATTGATTGAAAAAGCAGATGGGTTAAAAATTCATACTGTAACAAAAGCTTTTAGTCTCCCGTCGGTTGTCAGATTGTGGCAATATAAAAAAATCCCTCAGAAAAAAGTTATGTTAACGCGCAAAAATATTTTCTCCAGAGACTCAAACAGGTGTCAATATTGTGGCACGGCTAAAGGACCGATGACTATTGACCATGTCATATCTAAAAAATATGGTGGAGAAGATAGCTGGGATAATCTTGTAACTGCTTGTTCTCGCTGTAACAGCAAAAAGGGAAACAAAACTCCCGAGCAGGCCAATATGAAGCTATTAAAAAAACCTTCTCGCCCTACTTTTATTACTTTTATTCAATTCAATAACGAAGTTTCCGATCATTGGCGACCATTTTTATTTATGGACCCGGTCAATTAGAGGTCTAACTCTTTCTCTCTATATTTCAACATTTGTCAATGAGCTTATTTAAATTTCATTAAAAGTTTTAATTGATTTTACTTTGAATTTGTTATAAAATTTGCCCTAATTGAACTATATGTATTAGTATGTGAAAAATTGAAATGACTGATAATAAAACTGACAAGAAACAGAAAAAAGAAACCATTCTTTCCGGCATGCAACCAACAGGTGCACTTCATGTTGGTAATCTGGAAGGAGCTTTGCGAAACTGGGTCAATCTTCAAAATGATTATTGGATGTACACTTGTATTGTTGATTGGCATGCACTTACGGCAGAATATAAAAATCCGTCTATATTAAAGGAAAATATATTCCAAATGTCAGTTGATTTTTTAGCTTCGGGACTTGACCCTGATAAATGTGCTATTTTTATCCAGTCCGAGGTTAAAGAACATGCTGAATTGCATCTTCTGTTTTCGATGTTGATAACAGTCCCTACTTTAACTCGCCTGCCTACTTATGTAGAAAAAAAAGAAACTCTCGACTCTTATGGATTTTTAGGCTATCCCGTATTACAAGCGGCTGATATTTGTTTATATAACGCAAATAAAGTTCCGGTTGGGAAAGATCAAGAGAAACATATCTGGCTGGCGGCTGATTTGGCTAAAAGATTTAACAATACTTACAAAAAAACCTTTAATGAACCGGAAGCACTTTTCACCAAAGTTCCTCTAATTAAAGGATCTGATAATAGAAAAATGTCCAAATCTTTTAATAATCATATACCGTTGGATTTTACTGAAAAACAAACGGAAAAAAGAATTAAATCATTTTATACTGACCCCAACAAACAACGTCAGGGTGACCCCGGGAATCCTGATGATTGCCCGATTTATCTGTTACATCAGGTTTATTCTGAAAACCCAAAAGAAAATATAGCTCCTACTTGTCGCACTGGAGAACTTGGTTGTGTTGATTGTAAAATGAAATTATCAAAAAATCTCAATGGAGCTTTAGCACCTATCAGAGATAAAAGAGCTGAATTGATTAAAAACCAAGATTTCGTTTGGGATGTACTCTCTACTGGAGCTGATAGAGCAAGAATGAGAGCACAAAATGTAATGGAAAAGGTTCGGTCAGCGATGAAAACAAATTATCGAGGGAAAAAGAAATAATGGAACTATCTCTCAACGGTAAAAGTGGCAACAATGGTAACAATAGTAATTACCAAGTAGATTTGAATATTTTTCAGGGTCCGCTTGACTTGCTCTTATACCTGATTAGAAAAGAAGAAGTCGATATTTATGATATTCCAGTCTCAAAAGTAACCCGCCAGTATCTCCAATATTTGGAAATGATGAAAACACTAAGCCTTGAAATTGCCGGTGAATATATTTTTATGGCGGCAACTTTGATTAGAATTAAGACCAAAATGTTGCTACCCCGAGACGAGAACGATACCGAAGAAATGGATCCGCGCGAAGAATTGGTTATGGCGTTGATTGAATATAAAAAATACAAAGAAGCCAGCGAGATTCTTCGCGAACAAGCGATAATGGAAGAATATAATTTTGTCCCGCCGTCACCGGTTGGGAAAATTCAAGGCAAAATAGATGAAATCCCATCCACGACACTTTTTGATTTGTTGACTGCTTTTAAAGAAGTTGTCGAGGGACGTCGGGAAGAAATTGTCCATGCCGTAACCACAGAAGAAATCGCAATTGAAGATAGAATTAAATTTGTAATGTCATATTTGAACAACAGAAAATTTGCAACTTTTATTGAATTGTTCAGCGACGTTCCCCGCAAAATTGTGGCTGTGGTTACGTTTATGGCAATTTTGGAGCTTTGTCGGTCAAGAAGAATCGTGATTCAGCAATCCTACCCTTTTGAGGAACTTCGAGTTTATAGAGGTGAAGATTTTGCAAGACCTTTTGAAGCTATTGATTTGGTTGATATTAACGAGACATTTGAAAAGGTGGAAATAAATAATGAATAATAATTTGTCGGTTATTGAAGCATTGATATTAGCATCCCCAGAACCTATTGCTACCAGGAAAATTACTGAAGTTCTGGAAGAAATGAAACCGAAAGAAGTTTCCGAAGCAGTTAATGAACTCAATCAAAAATATACTGACCTTGAAAGCTCTTTTAGGATTAGAACTATTGCCGGCGGGTACCAATTTTATATAATTCCTGAATACACTGGCTTTGTGGAAGAACTGTTTTCACGCCGGAGAAAATTAAGATTAACAAGAGCCGCTTTGGAAGTGATGGCTATTATTGCTTATCGTCAACCAGTTACTAAAATTGAAATCGAACAAATTCGCGGAGTTGCATCGGATGGAGTTGTACATAATCTCCTCGAGAAAAAACTTATTACTATTACCGGTCGGGCTGAATCAGTAGGCCGTCCGTTGCAGTATGGGACTACAGCCGAATTTCTGAAATTCTTTGGTCTAAATAAAATCAATGATCTTCCTAAAATGTCCGAAATTGAAGAACTTATCAAAGCTTCAGAACCAGTCAATCAAACCGAATTGAATCTTAATGATGAAGCTGATGATGATATGGCGATGAAATTGAATATTGCTGATGGAACTTATGACCCCGATGAACAAAAGATGGAATGTGACATCGCCTATGAAAAATCAGAATTGATTGAAACAGAAAATGAGCTAAGCATTGAAGAATTAAATAAGGAAACAGAGGAAGATTTCGAGAAAAATATTATCTCTGAAAATTCTTCAGCTACATCTGATGAATCCGAAGAAAATTCCGAAAAAGAATCTGTCATTATTGACATAGATGCTTCTTAGAAAATTCAAATATCTGGACACTGTTGTTTGATTAGAATAAATAAATATCTTTCTATTTGTGGGGTGACTTCGCGGCGTGGCGCAGAACGCTTAATTGAATCCGGTCTGGTTACTATCAACGGTAAAACTGTTGAAGAGCTGGGGACTTTGGTCGATGAAGCTTTGGATATTGTAAAAGTTAACGGAACTATTGTTGACCCTGTTGAAAATAAAGAATATCTGATTTTTAATAAACCTTCATCAGTAATGACAACTTTGCATGACCCGTTCAAACGGAAAACCGTAGCTCATTACTTAAAACAATTAAAAACCAGAGTTTATCCGGTAGGCAGACTTGATTATGATACTCGGGGAGTAATCCTGATGACTAATGATGGTGATTTGGCTTATAGGCTCACTCATCCGAAATATCAGATTAAAAGAATCTACGAAGCAAAAGTAAAAGGTAAATTTGATGAAACTGCCGCTAATAGCATCGCTAAAGGCATTAAACTTGAAGATGGTGCTATCGGAAAAGCTAAGGTTGATATATTGCAGGTTGGTCCTAATTGGTCTAGGATCAGGTTAGTTTTAACGGAGGGAAGAAAACGGGAAGTCAAACAACTTTGTAAAGGTGTAGGACATCCTGTATTAAAATTAGTTCGGATGGAATTTGCAGGTCTGGACGTTAAAGGTTTGGGTAGCGGGCAATGGCGTCATTTATTGAATGCTGAGATTGTTAAACTAAAAAAAATGGTCGG
>QNAD01000068.1 GCA_003641345.1 Candidatus Zixiibacteriota bacterium
CCGAATTAAGGTAAATGAACAAAAAATCAATTTTTTTATCTGCCGGAGACCCTTCCGGTGATAATGCTTCATCAAAATTAGTCGAAGCTCTTGGTGTGTTGCATTCTGATATTGAATATTTTGGCTTGGGTGGTGAGCGTTTAAAAAAAATGGGGCAGGAACAGTTTGCATCGGGGACGAAATTAGCAGTGCTTGGTTTTTGGGAAGTTGCTAAACATTATCATTTTTTTAAAAATTTAATGAACCGATGCACAAAAGAAATTGAAAAAAGAAAACCTTCGGTTGTGCTGCTTATAGATTACCCAGGTTTCAATTTAAGATTAGCCAAAAAAATAAAACATTTGCAGATTCCAATTATTTATTATATTTCGCCTCAGGTTTGGGCTTGGGGAAAAAGACGCATAAAAGAAATAAGAAAAAATGTTGATTTGATGCTTCCAATTTTGCCGTTTGAAGAAATATTTTATGAAAATTCAGGTGTCAATTCAAAATTTGTAGGACATTATCTTCTCGAAGATATCTCAGAAAATTATATAAGCTCCAAAACTCCAGCAATTGAGAATGAAAAAAATACTATTGCTCTTCTCCCCGGTTCAAGACCACAGGAAATTGAACGAATGTTAATCCCTTCATTGGAAGCGGCAAAAATGTTCAATGCCAAATACGGAACCCGAGCGATTGTGGCTGGAATAAAAGGGGTATATGATTATGAAAATACTTTACGTCAATATGACGGTAGTGATATTTCTCTTGTTTATAATAAAACGCGAGAGATAATATATAAAAGTTCTCTGGTAATTTCTGCATCCGGCACCGCTACTTTAGAGGTTGGAATTATCGGTCGTCCAATGGTTGTAATTTACAAGACCGGTTTTATAACCTATAATATTGCCCGCCATTTGGTGAAGCTTGATAAAATTGCTTTGGCAAATTTGGTTATGGATGAAATAGTCGTACCGGAACTTATTCAAAACGATGCAACTCCTGGGAAGATTTTCTCAGAACTTGAAAAATTTCGAGAAGATAATTCTTATTATGATTCGGTTCAGAACAAACTATTTGGCATCCCTTCTCTTTTGGGCGGGAAAGGTGCATCTGATAGAACAGCAAAATTAATAAGTGAATATTTATGATTTTTTTAAAGCTTTATAAATTCACTGCATTTATAATTTTATTATTTGTCTCTCCTTATGCATGGTTCAAAATTAAAAGCGGTTCAATCTTATGGTCAGATCGTTTTGGATTGGGAGATTATCAGAAGGCTGATGTCTGGATTCATGCCGCCTCGGTGGGCGAAGTAAAAGTAATTAGTTATCTTGTTGATTTTCTATTAGCAAAAAAACCGGAATTAAAAATTCATGTAACCGTGATGACCGAGACCGGATATGCCACAGCAAAAAGTATTTTCAAAGAACAGGTAAATATTTCTTTTTTACCGCTTGATTCTGGGATTACCGCCTCAAAGGTTGTTGAAAAAATAAATCCGGGTGTAATGGTGATTGCTGAAACCGAGATTTGGTTTAATTCCCTCCATAAGCTATTTTCAAAAAAGATACCGGTAATTTTGATAAACGGACGAATGTCATCAAAAGCTTTTGGAAAATATAAATTTATAAATAAAGCCATGTCTGTAACATTATCAAAATATAGTAAACTGTTTGTAAAATCTGACTCTGATGCTTCTCATTTCAAAAATTTTAATCTTCCGAAAAATTTATTGAAAATAATTGGCGACATGAAATTTGATGCTCCGATTATACCTCGTTCCGAAGGACGACGCCAGGAAATCAGACATCGTTATGGCATAAATGAAAATGATTATTTGCTTGTGGCTGGTTCTACGAGACCGCGTGAAGAAGAAATTTTGCTTGAATTATTTAAGAAAATCAATTCTGATAATTTTAAGCTGATTTTAGCTCCACGGCATATTGAACGTTCAGAACAGATTATGAGTTTAATAGAAGAACAAAATCTTCCTTTTGATTTATGCGAATCATCAACCGGCAAAAAGATTGTTCTAATAGATAAATTGGGGTTATTAAATGATTTGTATGTTGCCGCTGATTTGGCATTTGTTGGAGGAACAATGGTTGAGATTGGCGGGCATAATATATTAGAGCCGGTTTGGGCGGGAACGCCGGTAATTTACGGTCCATCGGTTGCTAATGTGATTGAATCTTCTTTATATATAGAAAAAAATAATTATGGATTGAAAGTTTCTTCTAAAGAAGAATTGTTTAAAGTTGTAAAATCTATTTACTTGGGTGAAAAGAAGTTTAATATTAAAAAAAACAGCTTAAAAGAAAACTCACCAACCGCTATGGCGGGTGAAGAAATTTTAAGAGTATTACAAAATGTTTGAACGTATTTGGAAAAAAATAATCCGCCGTGAAAAATTTTCATTATGGGCTGTCCCTGCTTTATGTTTATGGCTCTGTTCGTTTGCATATAGGCTGATTGTTTTTTTAAATCGTAAATTTAGCTCAACTCTTGTTCATGTGAAAAAACCAGTTATTTCAATCGGTAATATTACCGTAGGTGGTACCGGTAAAACAACAACAGTTATGTTTATCGCTAAGACTCTTATGCAAGAGGGCTACCGTGTGGGAATTGTCTCACGCGGATATGGACGAACAAAAAAAAATGATATTATCGAAGAAAGCTATAAACTAATAAGTAGAAACCCTTCGGAAATAGGCGATGAAGTTTTATTTTTGGCAAAACATTTAACTGATGCTGTTTTTTCAATTTCAGAATCAAAATCACAGGCGGTAAAAAATTTAGATGAACAATTTGATGTTGATGTTGTAATCGTTGATGATGCTTTTCAACATTTTAATCTATATCGTGATATAGATATTATAACTTATGATGCGGCAGTTGATGATAATCTGATGAAGATGTTTCCTTATGGTATTCTCAGAGAGCCTAAATCTTCGATAAAAAGAGCTGATATAATTATTATCACCCGCACAAAATTCCATAAAAATATCAATGAATTAAAAAATCAGATTGAATCGCTTAATCCAAATGCAGATTTGTATCTTGCTTCGTTTGCGGCAACTGAGATAATTAGTGAAAAACAAACATTACCGGTTAAATATCTTGAAGATAAATCAGTGCTTATTTTTGCCGGAATTGGAAATTTTAGAGCTTTTCAAAGACAGGCTCAAGCTCTTTGTGCTGATATTGACGAAGCTTTGGAATTCTCTGACCATCAGATATATGACAATAAATTACTGAAACATATTAAATTACTTGCAGATAAATACGATTCTGATTTGATTTTAACAACCGGTAAAGATTTGGTTAAAATTGAAAACTTTGATTTTGGTAGGGATTTATATTATCTTAATCAGGTAATTGATTTGGATCCGGGCGAAGAGAGATTAATTGATAAATTGGAAAAAAAATTAAATCTTAAAAAGGCAAAGTCATAATGGAAAAAAAATATGATTTTCTTGTGGTTGGCTCTGGAATTGCCGGACTGTTTTATGCCTTAAAACTTGTTGCCAAAGATCCAAAAGTAAAAATTGCAATCATCACTAAAAAAGGCGAAGCCAATACCAGCACTAACCGTGCCCAAGGTGGGATTGCTGCTGTTTTTTCCAAAATCGATTCGTTTGAGTCACATATAAAAGATACTATCATTTGTGGTGTTGGACTATGTCATGAAAATGTAGTTGAACAAATAATTGAAGCTGGACCTAAAGTAATTGAAGAACTTATCTCATATGGTGTTAAATTTTCTACTGATGAAGATGGTTTTAATCTTGGGCGTGAAGGCGGGCATTCTGAAAAAAGAATACTTCATGCCGGAGATTTAACAGGTAGAAAAATTGAACGAGCTTTATTAAATGCGTGTAAAAATTATAAAGATAATATTGATTTATATCGCAATAACATAGTTCTTGATTTAATTACAGGGAAAACCGCAGGAGTGGAATATTGTGCCGGTGCTTTTGTTTTCACTGAACATGAGCGAAAATTATCATCATTTTATGCACCGGTTACACTTTTAGCTTCAGGCGGTTTAGGCCAAATATATTTTCATAATACCAATCCCAAAATTGCAACCGGCGATGGTATTGCTATGGCTTATAGAGCCGGTCTTTCGCTTGGAAACCTTGAATTTGTGCAATTTCATCCTACATCATTATATAGCCCAGGACGATGGCCGTTTTTGATTTCGGAAGCAGTAAGAGGTGAGGGAGCACGTTTATTATCTATAGATGGCAAGTATTTTATGGAAGGTACGCATGAACTTGAGGAGTTAGCACCCCGTGATATTGTTGCTCGTGCTGTTGATAAAGAATTAAAAGAAAGTGGAGAAGAATTTGTTTTTCTTGATATAAGCCATAAAGATTCAGAATTTGTTAAAAGTAGATTCCCAAATATATATAAAGAATGCTTACGAAGAGGCTTTGATATGACCCAACGGCCAATTCCGGTTGTTCCTGCGGCACATTACTCTTGCGGAGGAGTTGTCTCAAAAATTAATGGCGAAACAGAATTACCCGGTTTATATGTCGCTGGCGAAGTTGCTATGAGCGGAATGCATGGAGCAAATAGATTAGCGTCAAATTCACTTCTGGAAGCGGTTGTAATGGCAGAGGAAGCATCAAAAGCATCATATTATTATTTTTCTAATTTTGATTTTTCAAAAAGCAATGTTGAGATTGACAATCTGATGTATTCTTCGCTAAAATATCCAAGAGAGAAAGTACTAATAACACATGACCGCCGTCAATTATGTCGGATAATGTCAGATTTTGCCGGAATAGTTCGCAGTCGTGACAGGTTAACGCTTGCGTTGGAGAAAATAAATCGGGTTGCTGATAGTATTGAGGCATATTATATGGCAACACCGGCAACTTATAGAGTGGTGGAACTGCGTAATATGGCAACAGTATCAAAACTTCTCATCCAGTCAGCACTAAAAAGACATGAGTCACGCGGTTTACATTATTTGGAAGAATATCCAAAAACAAATGATGATTTCAAGAAGGACACAGTACTATTAGGAAGATTAGCAAATCAACGGAAATAAATTATGGCTGAACAACATGAAATGATTCTAATTTTAGATTTTGGCTCTCAATATACTCAATTGATTGCCCGAAGAATTCGCGAAGCAAAAGTATATTGCGAAATAGTACCATACAATACTAACCTCAATGAGTTTAAAAACCGTAATGTAAAAGGTTATGTCCTTTCGGGAGGTCCGGATTCGGCTCTTGATGAAGGTACTCCCCGTTTGGATGCATCGTTTTATGATGTAAATATTCCAATCCTTGGGGTCTGTTATGGAATGCAACTTTTAGCTTTAAACTATGGCGGTAAGCTGGAACAATCTTTATCCCGTGAATATGGACGTGCGATATTCTCTCCCCAAAATAATACCCCTTTAACTGATAGCCTTCCAGCTAAGAGTCAGGTTTGGATGTCGCATGGTGATTCTATTGTAAAAATGCCGAATGGATTCAAAGTTATTGGTTCAACTGATTCTATAGAAATTGCCGCCATTGCCAATAATGAAAAAAAAGCATATGGATTGCAATTCCATCCCGAAGTGCATCATACCGATGAAGGTAAAAATATTATCAGTAATTTCCTTTTTGATATTTGCGAGATGAAAGGAGACTGGACTCAGGAAGCATTTATTGAAAGTACGGTGAATTCTGTCAAAGAAAAAGTAGGTAATGATAAATTAGTGCTTGGTATTTCCGGTGGAGTCGATTCAACTGTAGCTGGAGTTTTGATTTCCAAAGCCTTAGGTAATAATCTTCATGGGGTTTTTGTCAACAACGGCCTTCTCAGAAAAAATGAATTTGAAACCGTAACAGAAATGCTTCGCGATTTGAATATAAATCTACACCCTGTTGATGCTTCTGATTTGTTTTTAGACCGTTTGATTGGCGTTATTGATCCGGAAAAGAAAAGGAAAATCATCGGTTCTACGTTTATTGATGTTTTTGAAAAAGAGGCTGACAAAATCGGTAACGTGGTTTATTTGGGACAGGGAACACTCTATCCCGATGTAATTGAATCAGTATCTTTTAAAGGACCATCAGATACTATTAAATCCCATCATAATGTGGGCGGTCTTAAAGATATCATGAAATTAAAACTGATAGAGCCACTTCGAGAACTTTTCAAAGATGAAGTGAGAGAACTTGGGAAGAAACTTAATATTCCAGAAAAATTCTTAGGTCGTCATCCATTCCCCGGACCCGGATTAGCGGTTAGAATTTTAGGGGAAATTACAAGAGAAAGAGTTGCAATTCTTCAGGAAGTAGATGCAATTTTTATTGATGAACTTTATAGGAACAACATTTATAATGATATTTGGCAGGCATTTGCTGTTTTATTACCGGTTAAAACAGTGGGAGTAATGGGTGATGAGAGAACCTATGAGAACGTGATAGCTCTAAGGGCGGTAACATCGGTCGATGGCATGACGGCTGATTGGGCGAGAATTGATAATGAGATTTTAGCTTATATTTCAAATAGAATTATTCGTGAAGTCAAACAGGTTAATCGCGTAACCTATGATATTTCATCCAAACCACCGGCAACTATCGAATGGGAGTAGTAAGCTACTTTGAGTATTAAAAATTTATTAGGACAATCTTATAATTATACAAATGCTTAAAATTTTATATTGGATAATAATCATATTTGGCGGGACATTCTTAGTATTCTCGTTATATATCTATTTCAATCAGCACAAAATGGTTTTCTTTCCATCACAAACTTTTATTGATTCACCGGACAACTGGAAAATTGAATTTGAAAATATATTTATAAATGTGAATGAATCAGAGAAGATTCATGGCTGGTATTTTCCATCAACGGACACAACCGTAAAAAAAACAGTTTTATTATTTCACGGAAACGGCGGAAATATTTCTAATCGGATGCCAACTATTCAATTTTTTGTAAAAAACAAAATAAACCTATTCTTATTTGATTATCGCGGGTATGGGCAGTCCGATGGAAAACCGAGTGAAGAAAATATGTATGTAGATAGTAAAGTGGCTTATAATTGGCTCTTGGAACAAAAAGAAGTTTTGCCACAGGATATAATACTATTTGGACGTTCTCTTGGAGGAGTTCCGGCAATTGATTTGGCTACAAAAGCTGATTGCGGAGGGTTGATATTGGAATCAACTTTGACATCGGCTAAAGATATGGGGAAATTAATGTTTCCCGGCATGCCAATAAATTTTTTGCTGAGATATAAACTTAACTCGATTGATAAAATTGATAAAATAAAATGCCCTGTATTGATTTGCCACTCTCAAACCGATGAGATTATTCCATTTGAAATGGGGCAAAAACTGTTTGAGAAAGCAAAAGAACCAAAACAGTTCTTTGAACTTTTCGGCGGGCATAATGAATTGGAATATCTGGATAATGATAAATATCAACATTCAATATTAAATCTGATAAATAGATTTTGATTTTTTTCTGTTGATTATTGTTATTTTAATAATCGTTTGACAACTGCCCCAGGACGACCTACTTTGTTGCCTGAAAGCTAATTAGGAATAATTGAAAGTAAGAAATGCTTGATAAAGAGAAAATGGCTGAATATACAAAGCCGATAGAAAATGATTTAGTAGAATTTAATTCCCTTCTCAATGACCACCTAAAAGGCGACTCACCTCTTATAACATCAATTGCTAAACACTTGATGAAAACGAGGGGAAAAAGAATGCGACCGGTATTTCTTTTTTTGACTTCCCATGCCAGTGAAAATTTCACAGAACATTCGGTTGAAGCCTCGCTGGCAATTGAACTAATCCATACTGCTACCTTGCTTCACGACGATGTGGTCGATGAATCCGATATGAGACGGGGGCAAGAAACTGTTAATGCACAGTGGACAAATCTGATTTCAGTATTAATGGGAGATTATATGTTCGCCAAAGCATTCCGCATTATGGTAGAACCTAATTCTATCGAACTTATTAAAGCAATCTCTTATGCTACCGAAAGAGTATCGGTAGGTGAGCTTAGACAAATTGAAGAGACCGGCAATTATGATATTTCCGAGGAAGAATATTTAACAATTATTTCCGATAAAACCGCTTCATTGTTTGCTGTCTCTTGTGAGGCGGGACCTATATTGACCCAAAAGAGCAAAACTGAAAGAAACCGATTCTCCAAATTTGGCGAGAATGTTGGGATTTCTTTTCAAATAGCTGATGACCTTCTGGATTTTGTTGGCGATGTAGAAAAAACCGGCAAAGAACCCGGTAACGATGTATTAACAGGCAAAGTAACGCTTCCATTAATCTACTCTTTGAAAAAGAGTGGCAAGAAAGCTCGTCAGGAAATGATTAAAATTCTTGAAGATAAAGAACATAATCAGGATTATTTTGAAAAAGTTTATAATTACGTCTATGAATCTGGCGGTATTGATTATGCCTATAAAAAAGCAAA
>QNAD01000069.1 GCA_003641345.1 Candidatus Zixiibacteriota bacterium
CCGAAGGTGGATTGTGACCCGACACTTAAGTAGTTGTAATTAAAGAGCGGTAGGTCACAAAAATCTGTTTACACAGATTTTCAGGACCCACCGCAACATCTGTGAGACTTTATCAACAAGCCCTTACTGTATCATAATCGAAGCAACCATATCATACAGCTACTTAGAAGCTCTGAGTAACACGCATAATTGCCAAACGTCCGATTTCAGGAGCACCTATAAATTCAGTATGCTTGTGATTAAAAATATTCTGAACGGTTAACGACAATCTGGTGTTAAGCAAAAATTCATAATTTACATTCAAGTCCACAACCTTATAAGATTGGACTTTTTCACCAAAGAACGGTCCGGTCATCGGGAAAGAATCAACCCAGCGTACTTTGGTACCGGCATTCAAGCCAAATTTTGGATTATGATAATTTAATGTAGCACTCGCTTTTAGCTTAGGAGCATTCAAGTCAATATCATTTGGCTGGTTTTCAGATTTATCCCAACGATTTTTGGAGACGACAGAAAAAGTTCCACCAACATCCCAGTTCTGATTAAGATGAAGATTCGCACCAAAGTCAGCACCAAAGAAATCAATATCTCCAAAGTTGCGATAGGTAACTAAAATAGCACCCTTGTCATAAGCTTCATCGGGACTAACTGTACCAAATGGCACAGAAGCCGCTCCGGAGGTAAACATTCTAACTAATTCATCAACAGCAGTGCCGTTGTTATTGCCACCCATTGCTTCACTGTCCAGTTGACCTACAGTGCCTTGAGTTAACGGATCAGCTGTAGCAACTGCAGTTCCAATTTCCGTTGTTAAATCTGCTTGAAGAGTTACCGGGTCAAGAAATACGCTTGGGGTTTCAACAGCCAATGGTCCGATAAAATTCTTTTTCTTTGTATAATACAAATCTAAACTCAAGGCTAATTTATTTTCTATAACTCCCTTGTAACCAAATTCAAAAGTTTGGGTGATAGTTGGCTCTAATCTTTCTATGTCCTGAAAATTTGAAACATAAGGAAGGAAAGTTTTCTGGTTAGGGTCAAAAACCATCATGGTATTATCAACATTGTTTACCGTAGATGGAACAACTGATGAAACCGCTGTCATCATGCCATTAATAACGGCATCAGGTTGCCCAGTAGCAATTAGAGTTTGTTGCAGTCCATTCATTACCGCACCACGTCCGTTAGCCCACATAACATTGGTGAACATCGGGTCATTATATCCAATCGTGGTATTCATATCGGCACCTATTTGCTCTGCAAATGGTGAGTAGAAAGTGGTTGGGTTGCCATCGTTATCCAAGTCCCAATGGAATCCTGTTTCGGGTACACCTTGAACACGAATATCATAACCATTAGTCAACCCAAAAGACTGTCCAATATCACCCAAGTCAGCTACAGAGAGCAAATCTAAAAACAGGTTATTATTATCCGGAGTGTCATAGGCACGGTTATAAGTAAGACGGAAATTATGATTATCAGTTGGTTTAAATGATAAAGCCGCACGCGGTGAAAAAACATTGTCTTCCAACTGATTGCTATTATCCAAACGGATTGCAGTAGTTAGTTTAAATTTATCATTTAAAACTGTTTCGGATTGTAAATATCCTCCGAGTTCGTTGATATTATCATTGTTTTCATTTCGTCCATTGATAGTATTTTCAGTTTGTGGGCGAGTAAAAACAGCATCGAAGCCATAAGTAAATAATTGCCTTTTACCAAATTCATAACTATGCTGGATTTGTCCTACCCAGAGTTTTGATTTATCAATAATCAACTGACCAGTATTTAATAAATAAGTATCTCCGGCATCACTCATATTAACAAACACTTGGGCAAACAAATCTTTATATGTTAATCTTGTTTGGGCGTAAGAATATGTCCAGTCAATTGCCTGTCCTGCACCAAGACCCGTTAGTTCAATACTGCTTGCACGATTAAAACCGCCGTTAAATATCAAAGATGTCTCATCGTTAATCATGAAATCAACTCTTGCATCACCAGCCATTTTTTCAATATCAAAATCACGGTTGTTGGCAGCTATTTCACCAACAGGTTGAGGACCAGAAGCAGTTGGGCGATAGAGCTGAATTGAATCTGGTTCAATTGGCTCGGTATGGTTCCAGTCTGTTCCTTGATAATACTGTCCGGAAAATTTATAACCAATTTTTTCGTTAACTACTCCAGCATGACGGAACGATCCTAACGCCACATCTCGTTCACCGCCGCCAAGAGTAACGGTGGTTCCTTGAGAACTAAACGGAGAGCGAGTCATAATATGCATTACTCCGTTAGCTGAATTCGGTCCGTAAAGAGCCGAACCGGGACCGGATACAACTTCGATCCGTTCAATATCTTCGTTAGTTGTTGAAATAAAATTGTAAGCATTAAATCTAAGTGAAGGTACTCGGGCAATACGGTTATCAGTCATAACCAACATAGTTCCGGAAAAAATATTATTGAAACCACGAACAACAACATTTGACTGGTTCAAACCAGTGTTGGCAATATCTATCGCAGGCAAACCTTTAATATGATCGGTCGGAGTTAAAGAAGCTTGTTCCTGAATCTGATCTAGGCTGACAATTGAAACTGCCGCCGGAGCATCCAAAAGTTTTTCTTTTCTTCGCGATGCAGTCACAGAAATAGCATCGAGATTAATAGCCGATGGCATCAAAGCAATATCAATTACATTATTGGCACCATCGGTAACAAGCGCTTTGTTGAGAACCTGGCTTTTAAAACCAAGATATGAAATAATCAAATCATAAACACCGGGCACTAAATCTGGAATTTCATATTTCCCATCATTTCCAGTCATAACTTCAATTGCCGGCATTGACTGATCAGATTTTCCCAACCTAATAGTTGCACCATCAAGTGGTTTATCGGAACTTAAATCAGTAATTATTCCACTTAAAGATTCTGTGGAAAAAACCCCACTAGCTGTTACAATCAAAACAAAAGCTGTAATGATTAGTAGATTAATAGATTTGTTACCGTTAAATTTCATAAACTCCTCCAATTTTATTCTATTTATCTATTTTTTTAAAAAATTTAGTTTTAGACGTATCTTGTTCGCAGAATTTTAATATGTTTTGATTCATTTTAATCATTAATTGTTATCCAAAATATGCCTCTATAATTAGGCTTTAAAGTTCAAAAATCAAGTAATTAAATTGAAATTATCGTTTAAAAACAAGGGTTTATAGCTGTATTCATTAAAAAGAGTTATAATCTGCTGATTTTCATTATAAAAGCGACTATATATACCATCTGAAATTATATTAATGAGCATTAAATAAAACAGTATAAACTGTTGAAAATACGCTTGATATTATATTAAGCAATTTGATTTTCATTAAAAAAATATGTCTTTATTGATTGAAAAATTTCTTTAATTTGTTATTATGTTTTGCTTAATATTTTAATATTAAGTGATTGATATAAGTTAAAGGATAAACATTTATATTGAAAGGATGTTCTTCTTATGACACCTTTTGTTGAACAATTTATGGCATTAGTGAAAGCTAAAAATCAGGCTCAGCCGGAATTTATTCAGGCCGTTGAAGAAGTTGTCGAATCTTTGGAAGTTGTTCTGGATAAACACCCAGAATATCGTAGTGCTAAAATTCTGGAACGAATTGTCGAACCGGAAAGAGTTATGATGTTTCGTGTCCCGTGGATGAATGATCAAGGCGAAGTTCAGATAAACCGTGGTTTTCGCGTTGAAATGAATTCTGCTATTGGACCATACAAAGGCGGACTTCGTTTCCATCCTTCAGTAAACCTTAGTATTCTCAAATTCTTAGCATTTGAACAGGTCTTCAAAAACAGTTTAACCACACTTCCTATGGGTGGTGGTAAAGGTGGATCAGATTTTGATCCCAAAGGTAAAACCGATAATGAAGTAATGCGTTTCTGTCAGAGCTTCATGAGCGAATTATTCCGTCACATTGGACCGAATACAGACGTTCCGGCTGGTGATATTGGTGTTGGCGGTCGTGAAATTGGCTTCCTTTTTGGTCAATATAAAAAACTTCGCAATGAGTTCACCGGAATTTTAACCGGTAAAGGTATAAACTGGGGCGGTTCTCTTATTCGTCCTGAAGCTACTGGTTATGGCGTAGCTTATTTTCTCAAGGAAATGTTGGCTACAAAAAACTTACAGTTAGATGGTAAAACTATTTGCATCTCAGGTTATGGCAATGTTGGAGTTTATTTTATTGAAAAAGCAAATAATTTTGGAGCAAAAATTGTCACCATTGGTGATGAGTATGGATATGTACATGATCCTGATGGTATTTCAGGTGAAAAACTTGATTTTTTAAGAGATTTATGGACTGTTCATAGAAAATCTGCTGAGGAATATGCAAAAAAATTCAATAAAAAATGGATCCCCAAAGGTCGCCCATGGGAAGTTAAGTGTGATATTGCAGTTCCAACTGCGACAGAGAATGAAATTGATGAGAGCGATGCAAAAAAACTGGTAGAGAATGGATGTATTGCTGTTTGTGAAGCCGCCAATATGCCAACGGTTCCTAATGGTGTTAAGTTGTTTATTGAAAATGGCATTCTGTTTGCCCCCGGCAAAGCTGCTAATGCAGGCGGTGTTGCTGTTTCCGGTTTGGAAATGTCACAAAATAGCATGCGTTATGGCTGGACTCGTGAAGAAGTTGATAATAAGCTACAACAAATCATGAAAAACATTCATAATTCTTGTGTTGAAGCTTCTGAGAGATTTGGAACTCAAGGCAATTATGTTAATGGCGCCAATATTGCCGGCTTTATTAAAGTTGCCGACGCCATGATGGATCAGGGTATAGTCTAAAACAAGTTCTGGTAGAATCTTTTTATTTAAAAAGGGAGTGGATTTTATCCATTCCCTTTTTTATTATACTTATATTAGTATATGACATTAAATCTTTCGAGGTGACATGAGTGATTTCAAAAAATTATTAAAAGATTATAATTATCTTAATCGGTTCCATATTTTCCAAAACTTAATGCGTTTTAGGATTCGAGAAATTCTTCTTGTTTCCAGTCTATATGACTCGTTTATACTCGAGGAAGAAGGCCAATTATATGAAATGATTCTTTCTCAGTATCAAACTCTTAATCTATCTCAGGCACCATCTATAACTCGCGTATCAAGTGCCAAAGAGGCTATCGCAATGGCTAAAGATTCAAATAGATTTGACCTGATTATAACCACTCCTAATATCACCGATATGTCGGTCGTTGAATTTGCCACTAAAGTTATAAAATCTGGACTTGGGGTGCCAGTTGTATTGTTGACTTACGATAACAGAGAACTTTTGGACATTGCAGAGCATTATGATATTTCTGTTTTTGAAAAAACATTCATCTGGCAGGGAGATCACCGCATCCTATTATCTATTATTAAATATATTGAAGATAAAATGAACGTAGATTATGATACAAAAACAGCCGGGGTTCAGTCTTTGATTTTGATTGAAGATAATGTGTATTTCTATTCATCGTTTTTACCGATTATCTATTCTGAAATATTGCGTCATTCTCAAAGTTTGTTGCATGAAGGTGTTAACATCTCTCATCGTATATTAAAAATGAGAGCAAGACCAAAGATTTTATTATGCAGTTCTTACGAAGAAGCAATGAATTATTATGAGAAATATGAAAAATATATATTAGGTGTCATCTCTGATATTAAGTTTCCCTGCCGAATGTTCCCGCCTGAGGAAGCAGGTGTTCATTTTGCAAAAAGAGTAATAGAATCTAATTTTGATATTCCGGTTTTACTCCAGTCAAATTCTCCTGAATTCAAAACCATCGCCGATGAAATGGGAATTTCTTTTTGTTGTAAAACATCGCCAACTCTTTCACGGGATTTACAAAAATTTATTACCAACAATCTTAGTTTTGGTGATTTTATATTCCGGCTACCGGATAATACCGAGGTTGATCGTGCAGGTGATCTTCGTTCTCTGGAGAAAAAACTTCACACTATTCCGGATGAATCACTTCTCTATCATGCGGAGCGTAATCATTTCTCTAACTGGTTTAAGGCTCGTACAGAGTTTTTCTTGGCACATAAATTGAGACCAAGACGGGTTTCTGATTATGAATCAACTGACGAGTTGCGCCGCGATTTGATAACATCGCTACATTTATTTCGAAGAGAACAGTATCTTGGTTCTATTTCTGATTTTGATCCGGAACAATTTGACGTTAACTCTGGATTTTCAAGAATCGGTGGTGGGTCTTTAGGTGGAAAAGCACGTGGATTGGGATTTGCTAATTCGCTTATTAATAATTTTAAGATTACCAATTATTTTGATGATTTTAATATTGCCGTTCCGCCATCGATTGTCTTAGGAAGTGATGTTTTTGATCAATTTATAGAGCAGAATAATTTACGGGATTTTGCCATTTCTTGCGATGATGACGAGAAAATAATTCAGGGGTTTTTAGCAACTACTTTTCCTCCAATATATAAAGAACAGCTACGATTGTTTTTGAATCTTATAAGATATCCAATAGCGGTAAGGTCTTCGAGTTTACTGGAAGATTCAAGGTATCTTCCTTTTGCCGGAATTTATCAAACTTATATGTTGCCCAATAATAATCACAACGCAGAAGCTCGTCTGGAAGAACTCTTAATGGCGATTAAAAAAGTGTTTGCTTCTACTTACAGCCGCCATGCAAAAGACTACATTAAATCTACTCCTTATCGTTTAGAAGAAGAAAAGATGGCGGTTATTATACAAAAGTTGGTTGGTGCCCGTTATGAAAACAGATTCTACCCAAGCTTTTCCGGAGTCGTAAGATCACATAATTTTTATCCATTGCCTCCAATGACATCATCTGATGGTATTGCCGCAATAGGATTAGGGTTAGGGCGAACAGTTGTTGAAGGTAGTGGGACAATTCGGTTTTGTCCCAGCCATCCAAAACATTCAAATCAATTTTCAACTGTAGATGATACTCTGAAATATTCACAAAAAGAATTCTATGCCATTAAACTTGAAAATCCTGAAGAAGAAAGAGATTATAATCAGATTATGGAACTGGTAAAATATAATCTGGAGACTGCAGAAAAAGATGGATTACTTTCAGTCATAGGTTCAACGTATTCTCATGAAAACAATACCATAACTGATGGCACCTCACGGCAAGGAGTTCGGCTGGTAACATTTGCACCAATTTTAAAAAATAATTACATACCTCTTCCTAAAATACTGGAAATATTAATGGAGATAGGTAGTTGGGGAATGAGCACACCGGTTGAGATTGAATTTGCTGTAAATCTTTCTACTCCACGTGGAACTCCTAAAGAGTTTGGATTTTTGCAAATGAGGCCCTTGGTGAAAAGCCATGAAGCCGAAGAACTTGATGTTGACAGCTATGACCCGGATACACTTTTGTGCAATTCAAGTCAGGTTCTTGGTAACGGTCATATTGATAATATTAAAGATATAATCATGATTGATAAGTCTCGGTTTGATCGTTCGAAAACCCGTGAGGCGGCTAAAGAAATCCGACAGTTTAATGTTGAACTTCGAGAAAAAAACATACCGTATTTATTGATAGGAGTCGGCCGTTGGGGCTCATCTGACCCTTGGTTGGGAATACCGGTTACCTGGGATGAAATAAACGGTGCCAAAGTTATCGTTGAAACCAGTTTTAAAGATTTCTCTGTGGTACCATCACAAGGAACCCATTTCTTTCAGAACATAACATCTTTTAGGATTGGATATTTTACAGTAAATGATAATTTAGAAAATGAATATATTAATTGGGATTGGTTGAGAAAAAAACGAGCTGTTAAAAAAATGAAATTTACTAAACATATTTCTCTAAAAAAACCATTAACAATAAAAATGAATGGCCACTCCAACCGGGGTATTATTTTACGACCAAAAGGATAATTTTAGGATTTGTCATATTTGACGATATAATCAAAAAAATCTTAAATATAATAATATGCTGATGAAATTATTTGATATCATTCGAAGAGGTGCTTTTGTTGCTCCAGATAATATAGCTGTTACCCACAGAGATAAGAATATTACCTATAAAGAACTTTTATTGGCTGTAAACAATACTGCTAATAAAATATCAGAAATGAATTTACCGCAAGGAACAAAAGTCGCTATTTATTATGAAAATTCAATTGAATACGTAATTCTGTTTTTTGCAATTCAAAAAGCCAATTTGATCACTGTCCCTCTTGATACATCCTTAAAATCTGATAAAATTAATTTCATTCTTAATGATTGTGATGCCAAACTATTTTTTGTACAAAATAAATTTCTTAGATTCATTAATGAAATTTTTGCCCAGAGTACTAAGATATCTACTATATTTATTGAGAAAGATATTAAATTAGAAATTAAAAACGTAAAAATAAAAATACTCCATAATATATGCGACATAGAAAAGA
>QNAD01000070.1 GCA_003641345.1 Candidatus Zixiibacteriota bacterium
AGTCTCGAAGAGACTTGCCACTCCATCTTTCCCTACAGAAAGCTTTCCATCTGTTCAATTTTATTTCACTGTTCAAAAATTTAGCTTAAAATAAGTACAATCCCCTCAAAAAGATAATTTTACTGCAAGTTAACTATTTGCTGTTGTTGTAGTTAAAGAGACAATATTGTTTGGCCTGTCTTTTGCAATTACTCCTTAATAAAGAAAAAACTAAACCCTTTTTATGGAGTGTTTATGGAAGACACAACAATTATTAACCGCGGATTTAATTTATTGATAAGGTTAAATTTGCTTATTTTTATGGCTCTTTTTTTCTGCTTAAATCCATTAACAGTATCAAATGTTTATGGTGCTGATGCAACTCTGACATGGACTGCTCCCGGTGATGATGGAAATAGTGGTCAGGCTGATAGGTATGACATCCGTTATGCTACTTTTTTAATAACCGATGCTAATTGGGGTAGCTGTACTGTGGTTCCAAATCCTCCGGCACCAAGTATTGCCGGTGAACAGGAAACATTTATTGTTACAGGATTAAACAGTTCAACGACTTACTATTTTGCAATCAAAACAGCCGACGAAGCCGATAACTGGTCTGGTCTTTCGAATGTATTTGATGTAACTACCGAAGATGAAGCAGTTTCTCCTATCGCAGTTGCTGACTTCTCAATCGGAGCCAATTCACCTAATTCAATAACCCTTAATTGGACTGCCCCCGGTGATGATAGTAGCACTGGTACGGCAAGTCAGTATGAAATTCGCTATTCAACTTCGAGTATTGATAATGGAAATTTTAGCTCAGCCACTTTAGTATCCGGTGTTCCCGCTCCTCAGGTTGCCGGCAGTCAGGAATCTTTTGAAGTTACAGGACTTGCTACCAATACGACTTATTATTTTGCTATTAAGACTGCTGATGAAATCCCTAATTGGTCTGATATTTCAAATGTTGTTTCCGGTTCAACAGGCTTAGAGAATATTGCTCCTTTAGCGGCAACTGATTTTGATGCAATAAACCCAACCAGCAATTCGATTACTTTGACATGGACTGCTTCCGGTGATGATAACAGCACTGGTACGGCTTCTGAGTATGATATAAGATATTCGACATCGTCTATAACCGATGCCAATTGGAGTTCCGCTATTCAGTTGTCTGATGAACCATCACCTCAGGTTGCTGGAAGTTCCGAACAGCTGGTTGTCTCCGGCCTTAATCCGAGTACAACTTATTATTTTGCTTTAAAAATTGCTGACGAAGTGCCTAACTGGTCTGGATTATCAAATATTGCCAGTAACATAACTTCAGTTGAGCAAACAGCGCCTTCGATAGTAGCTGATCTGATTACATTAAGTCCGACTGATAGTTCAATTACTCTTTCGTGGACTGCTCCCGGTGACGATGGTAATATAGGAACTGCATCTGTATATGATATTAGATACTCTACCGCAACGATTAACGATGCTAACTGGGATCAAGCTGTTCAAATTCAGAATGAACCTGTTCCATTAGTTGCCGGCTCTCAACAATCATATACAGTTTATGGTCTGGATACAAATACTACTTATTATTTTGTTATCAAGACCGCCGACGAAGTTCCTAACTGGTCAGGAATCTCAGCTGTTGTTATCCGTGCCACCCTTCGAGATGAAACTCCTCCATCACCGATTATAGACCTTCAGGCTACAGTCGGTTCAACTGGCGGGTCAATAGATCTTAGCTGGACTCCTCCGGAAGGATTTGATTTTACGGATAATTTTGGCGGGTTAGCATCTCCTAGCATATTAGCTTCCGATGCGTATTTAATAAAATATTCAAATCAAATGATAACTGAACAAAATTGGGATTCTCTTTTATTCTTCTCTGATTCAGATGTTAGTATTGATGATTTGACTCCTTCATCAGCAACCATCTCCGGCTTAGAGCCGGGGATGGTCTATTATGTAGCTATGAAAGTTATGGATTCTGATTCAAATTTATCAGAACTTTCAAATGTTGTCTGGTCTGAGGCAAAAGTAAATATTTTGACCGATATTGATGAAGATTATAATGAGTTGCCGGAAGAATTTGTTCTTTCGCAAAACTATCCCAATCCATTTAATCCAACTACCAGTATTGATTATGCAGTTCCTTCGGTGGCTCATGTAAAGATATCTGTTTTTAATTCTGCAGGACAAAGAACTAAAACTCTTGTTAATGAAACCAAGCCGGCAGGTTTTTATACTGCTGTTTGGGATGGTACCAATAATAGTAATTTTCGAGTAGCATCCGGAATTTATTTCTATAAAGTAGAAACAGATAGTTTTTCTGAAAGCAAAAAAATGGTATTATTAAAGTAGCTTCTAATTTTTCATAAAAAACTGAATCAGGGGGAATTAACGTGTTGCCTCTTTTCTTATTGTGAAAAACTCTTTTTATTGTTATATATATTCTATAAACAATTCTTATTACATCTTTGTTTGTTGTTTTTCTTTTTGTGGTAAATAATTTGAGGTTTTTTTGAAATTTGTGTTTATAAATATTGTGCTATTTAGCATAGCTGTTTCTGCTGTGGGTTACGAAGGTACTGTGTTTCCAGCTTCCAGTGATATTATTTTTTCCCAATCTTATATTGGGGATACGGCGGTGATTGAAATTAATAATTATTCAAGTTCCCCGATAACTAATTTTGTTATATCCGATTTTTCAATAGAACCAGCTGTTTTAATTGATTGTGAAATTGATGGTCAAATCAATAACTCAATTGCATTTGAATATGTTAATAATGACGTTTACGCGGCTCGGGTGTCTTCCAGATGGATGATAGATTATGCTCAATCATCTATAATAATCAGATATTATACTCAAACTGGTGTTCCTTATTATTTTAATTGGCATGGGAAAATTGATTCTCCGGTTTTTGGCATTATTGAAACATGTTGCCGTGAACGAGGTGACATCAATCATAGTGGTGGAATAGCCCCGATAGATATTACAGATGTTAACAGTTTAGTAAATTATATTTTTAATAATACATTTGTTCTGCCTTGTATGGAAGAATCAAATGTTAATGATATTATTTCAAACACTAACTTGCCGGTAAATATTTCAGATCTTACTTATTTAGTTGATTACATATTTAGAGGCGGTGCCGGTCCGGTCCTTTGCCGTTAAAAATAAATTATCTTCCGGTACCCAAATATCTAAATCCTGCACTTTTTAATAAATTCGGATTATAGATATTTCGAGTATCCATTATATTTTTCTCTTTTACTAAATCTTTTATTTTTTCAAAATCAAGATGCTGGAATTCGTTCCAATCGGTGATAATGATTATTAAGTCAGAATCTGTACAGGCGGAATAAGTATCATCGAAATAATTCAAATCAGGGAGAACCTTTTTAGCTTCATTCATTGCAACAGGATCATAGGTGTTTATAATTGCACCCTGCTCTGATAATTTTTGAGCGATATAAATAGCAGGAGCATCACGGACATCATCAGTATTTGGTTTAAAAGCCAAGCCAAGCAAACATATTTTTTTATTTTTTAAATTACCAAGAACAGTTTTTGATTTTTCTACGATGATATCCTGTTGCCTTTTATTTATTTCCATGACTGCCTGAGCCAATTTGAATTCAAAATTATTTTTATTGGCTACTTCATTGATTGCACTGACATCTTTAGGAAGGCATGATCCACCAAATCCGGGACCTGGATGAAGAAAATGAGGACCTATCCGGCTGTCTAAACCTACAGCTGTGCCAACCTGAGTTATGTCTGCTCCGATTAACTCACAAAGATTTGCTATTTCGTTAATATATGAAATCTTGAGAGCCAACATTGTGTTGGCGGCATATTTTATTAGCTCGGCGGTTTCGTTTGAACAATCTATAAATGGGGTATCGGTTATATATAAAGAACGGTAAATATCATGGATGATAGCTCTTGCTCTTTCAGATTTACATCCTACAACAACTCTATCCGGTTGGAGAAAATCATTAACAGCTGACCCTTCACGTAAAAATTCAGGGTTGGAAATGACATCAAATTCGATATTATTTTTTTGTTTCTTTTTAATGAGTTTTTCAATAGCGGCAGAAGTACCAACAGGGACAGTGCTTTTACAGATTAAAACTTTATACTCTGTAATATGATCAGCAATTTTTTCACAAACATCAAATATCTGTCTTAAATCAGCTTTGCCGGATTTATCCTGAGGAGTTCCGACTGCAAGAAATATAACCAGTGAACGCTTAACAGCATCTTTTAAATCTGTTGTAAAATGAAGGCGTTCAAGTTTTAGGTTTCTCTGAATCATATCGCTTAGCCCCAATTCGTAGATAGGGACTTCGCCTTTCTTCAAAGCTTCAATTTTGTTTTTGTCACTATCAACACAGGTAACATTCATGCCAAAATCAGCCAGACATGTTCCAGCTACTAGGCCGACATATCCGCTTCCAACGATGCAAATATTCATTGCTTATATCCTTTAATTCCATGAAATGGAAAGTAATTATTACTTTTTGTTTTATTTCCGAAGCAACAGGTTTGTATTATACTATAGTTATAATTCATATATTTTAAAAATAGCATATTTATTTGAATCGTAAAGTGATTTTTATCTTGTGAATTAGTTATATTTTGAAATCTTTTATGTAGAAACATTTTAATAAATGTTTTCAGAATTATTTCGATAATCAGGTTATGGAGAAAATTGATGAAAATTGAGAAGCAGAAGATAAAAGAGCATCTGGTTCGGTTTAAATTTACTTATATTCTGCTTTTTACCGTAATACTATTTAATTTGTCTGTTTTTAAAGTGCTAATTTCCGATTGGTATCATGATGATAATTACTCTCATGGTTTTTTGATTATTCCAATTTCTATTTATTTACTTTTTAATGCCAGAACCAAATTTGTTTTTCCTGCTCAACCATCAAAATTTGGTTTACTATTTTTAATACCGGGATGTATAGGGTATCTTTTGGGCATTGCGGCTTCGGAGTATTTTACTACTCGTTTTTCTTTGGTTTTGATTTTGACCGGAATCGGGTTATATAGTTTGGGACTGGAAAATTTTAGAAAAGCATGGTTCCCGTTTTTCTTTCTGCTTTTTATGATTCCAATCCCAGCTGTAATTTATTATTCGGCTACTGCTCCGATGCAGTTGTTAGCATCAAAAGCAACTAACAGTTTTTTACAAATATTAGGGGTGCCGTCAATTCGTCAGGGAAATATTATTAACTTGCCGGATTATCGGCTGGAAGTTGCCGAAGCCTGTTCAGGGTTAAGGTCGTTGGTTACTTTGCTTGCCTTGAGTTCTTTATATGCTTATTGGAAAATTGATGGAAAATTAAAATCGGTTATTCTATTTATAGCAACTTTTCCAATAGCTATTGCGGCAAATATATTCAGGGTAATGGTCACAGCTTTAGGAGCTTACGCTATCAGTAAAGCACTGGCTGATAGTTTTCTTCATGAGCTTTCTGGTACAATTGTTTTTATGATAGCCTTAATTATGATATTTATCTTAGGAGCCATATTGCAATGGACAAAAAATCGTTCATAATTTATTTAATTATAATATTAGTCACTTTTTCAACAGCGGTTGCATTTCGTTTATACCAACCGATTTCAAAAGCAGATGTTGATTTTTCAAATTTCCCATTGCAAAAAGAAGGTTGGGAAGGAGAAAGCAAAATTGTTGCTCAATATGCTCTTGATATTTTAAAACCTAAAGAGATTTTTTCAGGTTCCTATCAGAATAAACAGGGTATTCAGGTTAATTTGTTATTTGATTTCTTTGTTACTGAGGGTACTTTTGGAGGACCTCATTCCCCTCGCAACTGTTTGCCCGGCTCCGGATGGGTTTTAGAAGAAAGTGAAAAGAGGACTATTACAGTTAATGGCAGATCTTTTGAAATTAACAGGATTAAGCTCAGCCAGAATAACGAACATCAGGTTATGGATTTCTGGTATGTAACTAATTATGGTGAAACTTCCAATGATTATATTTTCAAATTGCATTCAATGATGGCATCGTTAACATTTCAACCATGTGAAGTTGCTTTTATTCGTTTTATTACGGCTGATACTCCTTTGCATCGTGAGGCTCTTAATAAATTCGAAGATATCTTTATGGAAGATATTTATCGACTTATTCCATTTGAATAAAGCTTGCAAATATTCTACTTGTCTTATCCTTATAGACCACCCTATTTTAGCATATGCTAATTAAAGATTTTTTTAAATTACCTAATTTATTAAGTTTGTCGCGGATTTTTATGGTTCCGTTTATTGGTTATTACCTTTCTAAAGGTGATCCTCTCTCAACAGTTATTTCTTTTGGTATTATAGCTTTGGCTGGTCTTACCGATGGTCTTGATGGATTTGCTGCAAGAATATTAAATCAAAAAAGTAGATTAGGGTTAATACTTGACCCGCTTGCTGATAAAATTATGGCAGTGGCATTAGTAATTTTACTTATTCTTTATCGTGATTTTCCACTTTGGTTAGCCATATTTATTTTAAGTCGCGATCTTTTAATATTAATTGCAAGTTCTACTCTTATGGCAAATAAAGAGATTGTTGTACCATCAAACCTAACCGGCAAATATGCTTTTGCTTCAATTGTTGTTTTGTTTGCATCCTATATAACAACTTTTGAATTTGGGATTACTTTCATGACTCCAATAGTTATTATATTTTTATCTGCTTCATTGATAAATTATATTATAACATATTACAAAATTTACAAAGGGGTTGAGTTACGACCATATCAAAATAACAAGAAATTGAAATTTATTCGATCTATTGGTTCAAGTGTTGTGATAGTGCTAATATTATATAATTTTTATTTCCACTTTATTGAATTGATTGGAAAGATTTAATTTATAGAATTATATCTTTTTAACAAATCAATAAATAGAAGAGAAGATGATTTTTCTGATTCGGCAACACTCAACCCAAGCAGATTGACTAATTTTGCTACCGATCTGAAATAACCATATCTTTTTTTGATAAATTTCAACTGAGTTTCAAAAGCTTCTTTTTGAGCGGCAACTAATTCCAGATAATCAGCTTCATTTTTTTCATATTTCAATGCGACTGTTTCAAGGTTACTTTTTGCAAGTTTACGAGCTTCGAAAACAGACGGAAGTTGGTCAGAATTATTTAGGATTTCATAGAATGATTTAGAAATATCATTCATGATTTTCAAACTAAGAGCATCGCGCCGATATTCGGTTTCACTAAATTGTGCTTTTAATTTTTTCTTTTCCTGTAATCGTGAGCCTCCGTTGAATATAGGCAATGACAGCTCGCCGAATAATGACCAACTGTTTGATTTTTCTTCAAACGAAGGTTGGTTGTCTGCTAATCTATCACCAAGAGTATAACTTCCACGAATCTTTAATGTAGGGTAGAAACTTGAACTGTTTTTCTCGCGGTAAATCTGAGTCAGTGAGAGTTGGTTATTTATTATTTTTTTCTCGGGATTATTTTGCATGCCTTCGGAAATTATATAATTTAATAACGCTTCCTGTTCTTTTTTTGTTTTAGACACGTTATAAAAAGCTCTAAATTCATTGAGCATAAACTCTAAATTGAAATCGGTACTGTCAAAAACAATCTTATTTTCAGGAGGTAAATTAAGAAAAGAATTTAAAAGTATTTTTGCGGAAATATTTTTATATCGAAAATCTGTAATATGTGATGAAGAATTTAACCATTCATTTTTCCAGCGTCTGCTGTCAATTGAATCTTTTTCTAACTGTTCTGCTTGAACTCTGGAAATCTCTTGATAAAGATTAAAATGCTCACGATTTTGTTTATACATTTCGTATTCTTCGCTGATTTGAAGATTATCTATATACGTAAGCAAAACCATTAATTCAAGATTTAGTTTCGATTGTTCGCTTTTAAGCTTTGACAGTTCAATTTTTTGAGAAGCTGCTTTAATTTCTTTAAAAGAAGGAAGGTCTATTATGTTCTGTGTTAAATTAATAGTTGTTTTATATCCATCATTATCCAGCCAAAAATGAGAGTTATTAATAGTGTTGTCATCATGATGAAAAGCAAAGGCACTCAAATTCAAATGTGGATACATGGTAGATTTTTTTTCTGACTTGTTTGCTTTTGTCACAGTTATTGCATCAATATCAGCTAAAATTTTAGGATTTTGGTCTTGAGCAAGAGTGACGGCTTCAGTTATTGACATTGGCAATTTTTCTTTGGTAGGGGGGGATGTTATAATATTTGCATTAGTATAATAAGCACGTGTTATTCCAAAGTCAATTATGTTGGCAGTTTCTTCATTGATAACCATAGTAGGTCGCTCAGGTAATTTTGTTGAAAGAGATGAAGGCTTTGCACCATTAACAATTTTAATAAATTTATAAGCATTATAGTATGCTTCGCTGATATATGA
>QNAD01000071.1 GCA_003641345.1 Candidatus Zixiibacteriota bacterium
GGAAAATCACAATTCACCAACCCGATTGGCGAACCGTTAAACGGTATGACCAATATTGACATGATAATGAAACTTTCTAAATTATTTGGTAAAGAAATCCATTATAATAAATTTGAAGAAATAGCAAGTGAGCTAAATTATCTGAAAGAGAAACTAAGTCCGTCAATTAACGGAAGCTTCCCAACCAAAGATGGTAAAGCCCATTTTGTCACATATTCTTCGGAAATTTCTTCAATTTCGGCAAAAGTTCCGAATGTTTTGGAAATTGATGCCAGAATTATTGCCAGAAAGAAAAATATCCGAGCTTAAAAAAACTATGTTTAGATTGATTAAAGCTGCTTTTTCTATCTTTGATTAAGCGGCTTTATTTTTTCTGTAACTTTTTTTTAAATAACCACTTACACCTATTGCCAAATTTAAAAAAAATATTATCTTGGCGCAGAATGGAAATAATAACTTTAACTATAACTGTAAATTGAGGTGAGCTATGAATAACTCAACCACTACAACTCAAGCCAGCCTTGGATTTTCTCAAGTGCCGGATAATAAAATTATTGACTTTGAAACTAATTTTGGAGCACATCATTATGAACGATTAAATATGGTCGTTCGTAAAGCCGAAGGATGTTGGCTCTATTCAATCGATGGTAAAAAATACCTCGATTGCTTAGCGGCATACTCTGCTGCTAATCAGGGGCACTGTCACCCAAAAATTGTAAACGCTCTAGTAAATGCTTTACAAAACTCTTACGCCTCAGTTATATCAAATGTTGTCTATACCGATTCGCTCGGTACATTTTTGAATAAAATGGCTAATCTTGTTCCGCAACTCGGCACTCGTTTCGGAGCTAACGGCAATAAAGTCCTACCCAAAAACGGTGGCGTTGAATCTGTGGAAACAGCTATTAAAGCTATCAGATATTATGGTTTCAAAGAAAAAGGAATCAAAGACGGCAATCAGGAAGTTATTGTTTTCGGAAACAATTTCCATGGCAGAATGATTACTGTTATCTCTTTCTCTCCTTCTGAAAAATCCAAAGAAGGTTTTGGACCTTTAACTCCCGGCTTCAAAACTGTCGAATATGGCAACCTTGATGAAGTCAAAGCCGCTATCAATGACAATACTGCTGGTATTTTGGTTGAGCCAATGCAAGGTGAAGGAGGTATGTTTATTCCTCCTGATGGTTTCTTAAAAGGTTTGCGTGAACTATCTGATAAGCATAATTTGATGCTGGTCTTTGATGAAATTCAGGTTGGCATGGGTCGCACTGGCAAGATGTTTGCCTTTGAACATGAAAATGTTATCCCTGATGGCGTGGTTCTCGGTAAGGCTATCTCCGGTGGCTTGATTCCTCTTTCTGTTTTTGTAACGAATAGCAAAATTATGGATATGGCTTTTCAACCAGGGCGCGACGGTTCCACCTATGGCGGTTACCCTCTGGCATGCGTAGCCGGTAATGCTGCCTTAGATGTAACTATCGATGAAAAACTGGTTGAGCGTTCTGCTAAAATGGGTGCTATTCTGAAAAAGAAAATCGAAGCTATTGCCGCAAAATCTACTTATGTCAAAGAAGTTCGCGGACGCGGTTTATTTATCGGTATCGAAGTGAAATCCGGCGATGCTATGCATTTCTGCCGTAAGCTTCTTGACCTTGGCGTTATGGCTAACGATTCTCACGGACATACAATCAGAATTTCTCCTCCGCTGATTATTACCGAAAAAGAAATTGATTTCATGGTTGAGCAACTGGAAAAAGTCTTAGTAGACTGAGTAGCATAGCTACTTTATTTTTTACATTGATAAATTAGATTCTTTCATAGGTCAGGAGCTCCAAAGGCTCCTGACTTTTTTTAACCCACCATCCGCCGATGGCGGAGTGGGCTATCTGATTAGTTGTTGTGAATTGACTGGCTGGGCTCCATCCCTGCTGGTTAATTGTCATACTGAGCGGAGTCGAAGTATTTTAGCTGGGGCAGACGAGGGCGTCTGCCGCCCACAATAATAGAATCACAGTCATAAAAAAACCCACTTGTTTTCAAGTGGGTTTTTAATATCAATATAAATATAAAATTTACATGTCCATATCACCTGTATAATCATCAGTATGTTTGGGATCAACTTTTATACGATACAAAGAAGCCCAATCTTTCATTCCATCTTCGGCATGAGGTGCAGCTTCTTCAGCATAAACCAAACCAACATCCTCAACACCGTTTAACCAATAGTAAGTCCATGCCCCATGCTCTAAATCCGGAGCATCATATGAATACCTCCTATTTGAAGCAGTAGCCATAAATGTACCATCTTCAACATCGTCATGGAATCCACCAATAACGCAGGCATCAATAGTAACTAATTTCTTAGTGCAATTGACTGCATTAAAGAATGACATCACATAACCATGTGTTATATAATACAAATCAGCAGAGATAATCGCTGAACCTTCAGATGATTTCATACCATGGCCTGAATAAGCAAATGCAACTTCATCACCAGGAGAAGCATTATCAACCAACCACTGTAATCCATCTATAATATTGTTTGCTGTTGCTTGTCCATCGATATCAACCATACATGTAAATCCTTCGCCCTGTAGCCATGATTTCATCGCATTTGCATCTTCATCACAAAATTGCAAATCATTGGCGGTTCCCTCATAATCTGAGATGCCTATAATATAAGCATACTTATGAGGAGGGTTTGGATTTGGATCACCGGTTGTTGTATCAGGTGGTGGTTTGGGTGGTTTTTTCTCCGCAAGAATTGCAGGAATTCTTGATTTGCCCAACAAATGTGCGGCAATTACTCCCGAAGGTCTTGTGTCAACAAAATCCGGACGTTGTGTCAAAGCAACCGAGTGATCAATCTTAAATGATGATGATTGATCAACGTTTGATTTCGTTGGAGGTAATTCACTACATCCAAAAAACAGAAGTAGTGCAATACCCACTAAGGTGAGGGTTAAAAATTTTTTCATTAATCTCTCCTAATTAATAGTTTAGGAACATACAGGGATGATTAAATATGTAAAAAATTTTATTTTTGTCAAATAAAACTTTTACAATCTTAATTTAGGTAAAATCGATTGAGTTTGTGTGTTTCACATCGCATCTTTTTATTAAAATTCACGAGTATGCACCTCTGAATAATAGATAAATATCAATACAACTTAGATTCAGGATGCATGATTAAGGTAAATATGTGAATTATTTTTTCATCGTTCGAAAAGCAGATCCGATATAAATTGCACCAAGCGTTACAACGGCACCAATAATTTGAACTGATTTCAAATGTTCCGCTAAAAATACAATACCCCATATTGTTGCTAAAACCGGTTGCAATAAAAGAATCAGTCCGCTTTGGGAACCTTCGATTTTTAAAATAGACGATGAAATTGCCCACCACCCAACAGATTGTGCTACTAATGCAAGCAAGAACAAAACAACCCAATGGTAAAAGTCAGGCGGTAAAAGCGGAACTTGCTCTATTAAAGAAATTAGAAATAAAAATAATCCGGTCATCAAAGAAACCCACGCCAAAAGAGTTAGCATTTTAGGTTTTTCTTCTTTTTCTCCGGCATGTTTTAAAATCACGATATAACATGCATATACAATTCCTGTGGCTACACCAAAAAATATGCCTTCGAGATATTTTTTAGTAAATTCTACATCACTCCCCACTCCAACCAGAAGCACTACTCCTCCCATAGCACTTAGAGCAACCACAAAAAACAAAATTGATAGACGTTCTTTAAATACAAAATAGCTCAAAATTGCAGTAGTAAAAACCTGAGTATTTGCTAAAATAGTTGCCATCCCTGCACCACTATAAAATATTGAACGGTGCCAAAAAAACAAATCTAAAGAAAATAGAAATCCAGCTACCGTAGCAAAAATAAACATCCGTTTAGAAAGTTTAATTGAATTACCGGCAAGTTTCGACCAGATAAATAAAATAACAGAGCCTAAAACAACACGCCACAATCCGATAACGGTTGGACCTAATAAAGCACTGTCAATCAATTTAACAAAAATGGGGGCAAAACTGATACAGATTGCCCCAAACATAAGTACTATTATCGGATGAATATTGGTGAAATTTACACGATTTTTCATGCTTCAAACCAAACCGACATTATCGGTTAATATTCCTGCCAGTGGTAATCTGCCAAAACTATCAGCCCTATCAAAGACCAGGAAAGAACAAGTGAGGTTCCTCCATAACTTAAAAACGGCAACGCCAAACCTGTAACAGGCATAAAACCAAGAGTCATACCAACATTAATAAATAACTGAAAAAGAAGCATAAAAGTTGCTCCCATAACGACATTAGATGCAAATCTGGATCGACATCTGAAAGCAATCATAACTGCCCGATAAAAAATAAACCCAAACAAAATCAAAACAATCAACGCTCCCCACATTCCAAATTCTTCTCCTAAAACGGAAAAAATAAAATCAGTGTGCCGCTCCGGTAAAAATTCCAAGCGAGTTTGTGAACCTTCAAATATCCCTTTTCCGAAAACACCACCTGACCCGACAGCTATTTTAGATTGAATAATCTGATAACCTGCACCACGAGGATCTCGTCCAGGATCCAAAAAAGTAAGTATCCTCAACTTTTGATAATCTGCCAATTTGTTCCAGATAAACGGCAAAACAGTTCCCCCCGCAAGGTTGGTAATTACTACAATGACACTGAATAAAGCCCCAGGTTTAATAAATAATAAAAACACTATCAAAACTATAAGATAAATTACCCATGCTACTAAATGCGACGCTACAACCAACGACGCTAATGGAGATAAAATTAAAATGAGATACCAAGGAGACAAACCGGACCAAAACCAAAGACTAAATAATATGACAGGAAAAACCAACGATGTTCCCAAATCTGGTTGTTTTAAGATTAATATCATCGGGATTATAGTCATAATAATTGTAATCGCCAATCTTCGTTTTGATGCTACGGGAAGTTTTGTATATGCTAAAAATCTGGAAAGAGCTAAAATCAATGTAATTTTAGCAATATCAGAAGGTGCAAAGTTCAAAACACCCAAATTAATCCATCTTGTAGCACCCATTCGGGAGCTTCCAATAAACAGCACTAAAATTAACAGAATAATTGAAACCGCATAAATCAGATAAGCACTAAAATCAAAAAGACGGGGAGGCATATGAATTATAACTGCAAAAACAATAAAAGCTATTACTAACCAGTATGATTGTCGGACATAAAAAGTCCTTATAAACTCACTGTCAGCACCATGCTGTGAAGTCATAATCATTACAATTCCAATAAGTGAAAGCAATAGGGCAGAACCTATAAGTTTCCAATCTAAAATACGATAATCCAACATCAGTTTACTTCTTCCTTGCTCTCTGACATCACAACCGGAAGATTGCCTTCTTTTTTATCAAAATATGTTTTTAATATTTTACCTGCCAATGGAGCGGCAACTTCGGAACCATGCCCGGCATTCTCTACAAGGACCACAACTACAATTTCAGGATTATCCAAAGGAGCAATCGACGCAAACCATGAATGATTTTCACCGTGAGGGTTTTGGGCAGTACCGGTTTTTCCGCCTAAAGTAAATTGATCGTTTTGTAAAAATCTTGCCGTTCCATGTTCACCCTCGACTACCAATCGAACCCCTTCCTTAAGAACATCAATCGTCTTCTGTTTAAAGGGTAGCCTAAATGATTCAATTGGAGTTGTTTCCTGAATTTTGTTATCAGAATATATTACTTTTTTCAGCAAATGTGGACGATATACGATTCCGTTATTTGCAATTCCACAATAGAATTGAGCCAATTGAATTATATTAACCAGAATTTCACCTTGACCAATAACATTATTTAATACAAGACCCCGAGTCCATTTATTTTTTCCATATCGCTTGTCATAATACTCACTATTTGGATTTAAACCTTTCGATTCATTTGGGATATCAATATTTGTAATCTTGCCAAAACCGCATAAATCATAGTAATTGCTCAACTCATCAACCCCAAGTTTCAAACCAAGTTGATAAAAATAAACATCGCAGGATTGTTCTATTGCGTTAACCCCTTTTAAAACACCATGTCCCTCTGGCTTCCAGCATTTAAAATAACGATCTCCAAACTGATACCCTCCAACGCAACTACTAAAAGTACTTGATTCTGTTATGATACCCCCTTCAAGTCCCGCACCAAGAGCTATTAATTTTGCTGTAGAGGCAGGAGGATATAACCCATTTATAGGACGGTTTAACAGTGGATGCGTACTGTCGCTTCGAATCTCATTCCATAAACTCTCAGGAATAACTGATGAAAATATATTAGCATCGTATGTTGGGTATGAAATCAAAGCCAGAATTTCACCATTTCGTGGATTCATAGCAATTATTGTTCCACAGCAAAAAGTATCTATAGCTTCTGTACAAGCCAATTGGAGATCATTATCAATTGTCAAATAGAGATCTGCACCGGAAACAGACTGGTTAGTTTCTTTTTCTTCTGACTTCCCCATATTTTGACCAAAAGCAGTTACTTCTTCATACTCAGTACCTTCAAGTCCTCGTAAAATATTGTCATACTGTTTCTCTATTCCCTTTTTTCCAATCAAACTCCCTAATCGGTAATCAATTTCAGTTCTATTCTTCAGATCACTTTCAGAAACTTCGCCAACATAACCAGTAAACGACTCAGCATTTAATTCATTTTTATACTGTCTTACACGTTCCATTTGATAAACTATACCTGGGTAAGAGCTGTTTTGCTCTTCAAGCACAGCAATTACATTAAAGGGCACATCTCTTTTAATCGGAGTAGCTTGATAACGGCTGACATAATTTTTTTTTATTCGTTTTCTGACCATGGATGTATCCATCTCAAGCAGTTCAGCTAATTTCGGGACAGTAACACCTTTTACCTGTTCGGAAAGAATAACCGAGACCGTATAAGAAGGCCTGTTATCAATAATAACTTTCCCTTCCCTATCATAAACTCTTCCTCTCCGAGGAATTATTGGAACAACCCTTAATCGATTATTTTCTGATTTTAATAAAAGTGTTTTATGTTTTACTACCTGAAGATTAAACAGACCAATAAAAATTAAAAGAAAAACAAGTGAAATAATAATAAAAGTTAGAAACCTTCTACTTTCTAAAGATATTTTAAACCGATCCATTACTAAAATATTTCTTTGAACTTTTTATAAGTAATTTTCTCGTCTTTAAACAGAAAAAACAACCATGCTAACAAAGATGTATAAATTGACCCAAGCAATGCTACCGACCAGGCTCTGATTAAAAAGTTATCAAACCCTCCCATCATAAGAGTAATCACATTATGAATAAATACTCCAGAAGCAATTACTAATACCTTCGAAAAAATAGATTCCAAATTTAAATGAGTACAAATATTAAAAGAACTGATTGCAATGACAGTTACCAATAGTGCCTGCCAACCTATCATTTCATGGTTACCGGCTGAGATTACTATACCTGCCAAAAAAGCAAACCAACTGGTAGTTATCTCTGTTTTATAAAGGCTTACACAAAGCACAATCATTAATGGTAAATTAATAGACGTAGCATAAATTTGTGTCCAATCTTTGAGTATGACCTGATGTAACCCAATCAATAAAAGATAGAGTATGTAAGGTATATATTTTACCATTTTTCTTTCATCTTGAGAACAAAGAGTTCCTCAATTGTAAAAAAGTTAACTGTGGGATTAAGTTTTATTTCACAAAAAGGCTCTTCTTCTTGTTTTATCACTTCGGTAACTACCGCAACATTTAATCCGACAGGATAAATGCCGCCTAAGCCAGAGCTGATTATCGTATCTCCAGCCTGTACTTCACTTTGAATCGGCACATTTTTCAAAATCATTCCCTTTCCTGCATCAAATTCAACAATTCCCATTTCTCTATTTTGAGCAATTCTGGCGGAAACTTTATTAGCTGGGTGTGTTAATAGCTGGACAGTAGCATAATCCGAAGAAATATTTATTATCTTGCCTATTAAACCATCTTTATTTACAACTGAATAATTTACTTCAACAGAATCTTCGTAACCTTTATTTATGGAAATAAGAGTTGGTTGGTTGTCCCAAGTTACTGAAATTACTTTTGCCGGAAGCAACCTATATCCTTCAGGGTGTTCAAAATTTAAAGTTTCTCTAAGTCGCTCATTTTCAAAAAGGAATTCTTCATAAAATGAAAGTTTAACCGAGGTTTCAACCAATGCTTGTTGAAGCATTTCATTTTTTTTCGATTCATCCTGAAGATTTTCTATCGCAATACGAATTTTAAAAAAAGGATAATAAAAGCTAGTGTGCACAACTTGGCTGACAAACTCGGTTACTGGCTTACCACCTACAATTAACAATATGGCTAAGAGCAA